>JAHFGF010000092.1 GCA_023247595.1 Candidatus Omnitrophota bacterium | reverse complement strand
GCTCGATATAGGTGTGATGCGCGGTCGCCGGATCGGTCATGATGGTGGCCGGATTGGAATTGGCCAGAACAATTTCAAAACCTTCCTCGCGCAAAGCCTTACAAGCCTGCGTTCCGGAATAATCGAATTCGCAAGCCTGGCCGATGACGATAGGCCCCGCGCCAATGAGAAGGATTTTTTTGATGTCAGTGCGTTTGGGCATATTAAAATAAGTAGTTAGTAGGTAGTAAGTAGTACGTAGAAAAATTTAGACTTCATTTGAACAAAAACGATCTGATTTATTAATCATGCCATTTAGCATTTTATTAACTTCTCCGTATGATTTCAAAAAATAAACATGGTCTTCTTGATTTATATATCCGGTGTCTTTGGCCATATCAATCCACACTTCCATTTCGCTGGCTTCCCCGGCGCAATCGATCAATTTACTTATAAACATCTTTGAATAAAATCTTTTCCTCCAAGCTTCAGCGAGATTGGCTGGAATACTGCGTGATGCCCTGCGCATCTGATCCGTTAAAGAATATTTTTCTTCCTGCGGAAATTGCTTTGTCTTCTCAAATGTTTCCATGGCCAGCTTGTATGCCAAACGATACACATTCAAATCACGATAACCACTGTAATTCATTTTTCCCCCTTTTTTATTTGTTTATCTGTAGCGAACGGGGGAATTCGCCTTCTACTTACTGCTGACTATTTACTGCTTACTACCTACTACTTACTCTTTGCCCGCTCCATCATCTCAATAAACTCCTTAAACAAATACATCGCGTCATGCGGGCCTGGCGCGGCTTCGGGGTGATATTGTATTGAGAACAGCGGATATTTTTTATGGCGCAAACCTTCCACCGTGTTGTCGTTAAGATTCGTGTGAATGATCTCAACTTCAGCGGCATTAAGGCTTTTGATGTCAACGCAAAATCCATGGTTCTGAGACGTTATGCTGATGCATTTGTTCTCCGAATCCCTGACGGGATGGTTGGCCCCGTGATGTCCAAATTTCATTTTGTAAGTCTTTCCGCCCAAGGCAAGACCGACAATTTGATTGCCCAGGCAAATGCCGAAAATCGGCACCCTGCCTAAACTTCGCCGTGTCAGTTCAATGACAGAGGTAACCGCGGCCGGATCGCCGGGACCGTTAGAAAGAAAAAGCCCGTCGGGTTCGACAGCCATGACTTCATCAAAAGTAGAATTGGAAGGAAAGACATGCACTTCACAACCCAAGCTGTTGAGGATTCGAATAATGTTAAATTTGATCCCGCAATCAATGGCCGCGACTTTATAAAGCTTTTTGCTTTGGGCCTTCCAGACATATTTCTTATCTGTTGAAACCGCTTTAACCCAATCGGCTCCTTCCATGGAAGGGGCGGCATCTAATTTTTTCTTAAGGCTTTTGGCGTCAAAATCTTCCGTGGAAATTATCGCCTTCATGGCTCCGGCCAAACGCAGATGACGGGTTAAAGCGCGGGTGTCCACGCCTTCAATCGCGATGATTTTATGTTCGTTTAAATAATCCGTGAGGCTTTGGGTGGCGCGGTAGTTGGAATGCCGCCGGGCAAATTCCTTGACGACAAAACCTTTGACATGCACGCCGTTGGATTCAACATCTTCGTTATTGACGCCGTAATTGCCGATCAAGGGATAGGTCATAATGACTATCTGTCCGGCGTAGGAAGGGTCGGTCAGGATTTCCTGGTATCCTGTCATGGACGTGTTAAAGACGGCTTCGCCTGCGGTTTCTCCGGTTGTGCTTAATGATCGACCGTGAAACGATGTGCCGTCTTCCAGGTATAAAATCGCGTCTTTCATCAACTTCTTTTTAAAATTTGTCGGGGAAATATGTGGCGGGATTAGGTTTTTCCCTAAAGCCTGCATCACTATAGTAGATGGGTTTTTGGTTGTCAAGATGATTTGCGGCGATTTGCGCAATTAAAATGCACTTGGCTGTTTTGGACAATTTTTTAAAATATAAAACTCGTCTTTATACAGATTTGAACATTATTTAACAATATTATCTGGATGCGTTTATAGCGGAAAGGATTTGTTCAACCAATATGACCGGAGGAATTGACTTGTGCAGATAATCAACCGCTCCGTAACCCGCGTAATTAATGAGGTTTTTCGGAGTGTCAATGGAGGTGAAAAAAATAATAGGAACTTTTGCTATCGTCGTATCAGCCTTCATCCGTTTACAAACTTCAATACCGCTGACTTTGGGAAGGAGAATATCCAGCAGGATTAAATCGGGTATTCGGCTTTTTAAAACCTTCATGCCCTCTTCGCCGCTTTCGGCTAAGATCACTTCGAAACCATGGCCGCTGAGCACGCCTTCAATATAGGCTCGGTCCACCGGGCTGTCATCCACAAAAAGGATAACGTTCTTTCTGCCCGCGGTTAATGAATTTTCCTTATTTCCTGGAATCATGCCTGACCTTTCATCGCCGAGATCGAAAATGATTGTGTCCCACATCAACTATACTGTATCGTCGAGCCAACATCAAGGGCAATTACTTTTTGAACCGTAAATATCCCTGCGCCAAGAGCGCAGGGCGTTCAATGGAATTCCTTAGAATTTTCTTTGAGCGGTAACCCTGTGGCAAGACCACAGGGAGTTCTTTCATTAAATACCCGCAACGGCTTCAATCTCAACTAATACATCTTTGGGCAATCGGGCGACTTCAATGGTTGACCGGGCGGGCGCCCAGGAGGTTTCAAAATATTTGGCATAAACCTCGTTCATCGCCGCAAAATCCCCCATATTTTTCAGAAAGACCGTTGTCTTGACTACTTTATCAAGCGCGCTGTCTGCACCTTCCAAAACCGCTTTCAAATTTTCCAAAACACATTGCGTCTGCTCTTTGATGCCTCCGCTGACCACAGCATTGGATTGATCAAGCGGTATCTGGCCGGATGTATAGACCAAATTTCCAATGACAACAGCTTGATTATACGGGCCAATCGGCAGCGGCGCCTTGTCGGTCTTTATTATTTTTTTTCCCATCAAGAATCCTTTCTAGAATTTCTCATGACTATTTTTTGTTATGAAAACAATTCTGGATAAACGTCCGGCACCGGTTTGAAGAGCATGCCAAATAAACCAGCCCCAACCGGCGCGTCATCACATCGTCGGTGTTTTGGGCCATCTCGACATCGATGGAATATTTAATCTGCGCGCCGATGACTTCGGAACACTCGCATATTTTTTCTTTCAACTCGTTGTCCTCACGGGTCAGCTCCAAAACATCTAGATATTTCATTCCGTATTTGCCAAACAAATAAGACACGGTTGCCTCATCCACGCCAAATTCCGCGGCAATTTCACCTTCGGTACGAAGTGGAGTGCCGCTGCCGTACAACGGATATTCCAATTCCGGACGGGATTTCAAATAAATAAATTTCTTAAGGCAGTCTTGGGCAATCTTTCGGTAGGTCGTATATTTTCCGCCCATAACATAAGTGACGCCGGAGGCGACCGTTTCGATTTCATGCTTTCTGGAAACTTTCGACGGCTGTCCGTCCGCGTGCACCAAAGGCCTTAACCCCGCAAAGGTGGTGATGATATTTTTCTCTTCAATATTTGCGAATGGAAACATCCGTCGGGATTCTTGGATTAAATAAGACACATCTTCCTTATCACACGTCACATGATCCGGGCTTCCGGAATAATCGGTATCCGTTGTCCCAATTAGGGTGTTGCCCATCCAGGGGATGACAAAAAATATCCGTCGGTCATTGCGCGTTTGAATGACCACGGCATGTTGAGAAATTTTACCTTTGTAAACCAGATGAATGCCTTTGGTTGTCCGCACATTGTGTTTTGAATAAACTCTGTCCTCTTTAAAAAGGCGTTCGGTCCACGGACCAAGCGCGCAGACAACGCGTTTGGCCCTGATTTCAAAAACCTGTCCGCTTAATAAATCTTTGGCAACAACGCCGACTGTTTTGCGGTTCTCTTTAACCAAAGACAAAGCCTCGACGTAATTAGCCACTCTCGCGCCTTTTTGACAGGCGATTAAAACATTTTCTAAACAAAGCCGGGCATCATCCATCTGGGCGTCATAATACAAAATTCCTCCTTTTAATCCGTCGGGATTTAAAGAAGGAACCTCTTTAATGAGCTCCTGCGCGGTGAATGCCCGTCGGGAACCTAATTTCAGACCGCCGGCCAATGAATCATACAAAAAAACGCCGGTATTAATCATCCACGCCGGACGGGGATCTTTTTGATAAATCGGAATAATAAATGACTGCGGCTTGACCAGATAGGGCGCGTTTTTAAATTGGATATAACGTTCTTTGAGCGCCTCGGAAACCAAATCAAATTCGAGGTTTTCCAAATAACGGATGCCGCCGTGAACTAATTTGGAAGACTTGCTGGAAGTTCCGCTGGCAAAATCGCCCTTTTCAATCAAGGCGACACTTAATCCGTTGTCCGCCGCCAGATAGGCAATGGCAGCGCCGTTGATGCCGCCGCCGACGACCAGGATGTCAAATTTGTGTCTGTTGATTTGGGAAATGTCTCGAATCATAGTCTGAAATAGTAGGTACTACTTACTTCTTACTACCTGCTTTTGCTTTTAATTTGGGTTGCTAACTCATCCTCAACGCGTGCCCTTGTTCCAGCAACACATTATTGAGAAAAAAATCCGTGCCCGCGTCCGGTTCTTTTCCCGCCGGGATAAAAACATCCGCCAGATAGCGGTCGTATTTATCCGACCGGCTGCTACGCACAATTATTTGCTGCGCTTCTTTAAGGCGCGACTGAACAAAGGCCTTGGCCTCCTGGCCCGCTTTAGTGTCCATTTCCGGACAATCGATCCCGCGCAGTCTCAACACCTGGCGCGTCCAGGATTCAAAACCAAGATCAAGCCGGACTTTCAGTGTGTCGCCGTCGACCACCTTCTCAACGAACGCGGCGTAGGTAAATAACTCTTTGGCTGTTGCTTCTATTTTAGAAAATTTGTAGGCATCTGCGGCGGGTCGCGAGCGAACAATATCTCCCTCGGCCCAGCGGTTCTCGACTTCGCGAAAAAAACCGAAGCCCAGGTCAACGAACAAACCGGAAGCTTCACCCCCGCCCAACACAGGACGCGTCACCATACGGTACGTGTAAAGTTCTCCTCGCAAAGGATTCAGCAATGTTTGAGAGTCCAGTGATTTCTTGACCGGCTGCACTCTTGACCCCGGCTGTTGGGACTTTATGCGTTGGGCAAGTTCCTGGGCCGTCCAATCATTACGGCTGGCGGCATCTTCCAGCAGCGCACGTTTTTTGTTGTCGCCAACGGTGATCAAATGGCGGTAATGGCTCCAGCTGAATTCTCGCCCGCGGGCGAGAATTGGCAGGCGCTGATACTTTTTGGCAAATTGAACACAACGATTCAACAAGGAATATTCAATATCCAGATCTTTCGAAACCTTCTGGATGACCTGCGTTCCATATTCCGCGCGATCGGAATGTTTAAGAATGTGTCCGTGAATGATGCGCCCGGTTTCCCAATACGTACGCACGCGCTCGGACTCAATGCGCTTCTGCCCCTCAATCAAAGTCTCCTTGACCTTGCGCAGAAGGCTGTTGTAATCGGATGGAATGTGTGACGGATTTTGGTTCATGACGCGGTGTTCAGGCAACAGCCCCAAAACTTCTCCGAGAAAAAAACAGATTTGTACATCTCAAAATGTGAAACCATCCAGGAATTCATTTGCGATTTTATCTCCCTGCTCTGCGTACTGATCATTTGGCTGAGGATAAATGTCGAGTTCTACCATAAAGCCTGTCCAGTTAATCGTCGAAACAAATGTTCGATGAATTAAATATTTATTGTTTGGCTCCGGATAATAGAACCAGACCGCCTTCCTTCCCGACACCTGACGCTCACCAAATTTTTTTACGATCGTATCTATATCTTTCATTTCGACAATGTCTTTGCCAAGGCTGCCCGCCACCATTTTCGCCCCAAAGAAACCAATATTCTCGTCATGTAATGGTTCGGACGGAGTCAGCGGTATTATCTTTATGCTCATCTTTTTGTCGGAATTGACCAGAAGGATCTGTTGCGGTGAATCTTCAACGATCCCAAAATCAAGGGGCTGTCTGAACGAACAGACAAAATGTTTACAAATGCTGGGACCAAAATCGCAGCTGATACTAACAGTATTAGAGCCAACTTTTTCCTCTTTTGTTACGCTCTCAATCTGGCTTGCCGGCAGATAGACCGGCGCACCCTCTGTTTTCCAGATCACAAATTCATCATTTTTATCCAGCATCCGGCCGTCATACTCCTCACCGGATTTTAACCGCACCTTATCGGCAAAAGCCAACGAAGAACTTAACACAACACAGACAACGATCAACCACCGCATGTTCCAGTCCTTTATTAAAATCCCGGGTAAGCAGTAGGCCGTAAATAGTAGGCAGTAAGTAGTAGGTAGAAATAAACCGAACGTTTTCTGCTTACTACCTACAACTTACTCCTTACTTCTTTTACAAACGAACCGCCGCTCCTTGCTTTCTCGACGGCTGAAAGCCATCCGCTATATCGCTGCGTGA
>JAHFGF010000003.1 GCA_023247595.1 Candidatus Omnitrophota bacterium | reverse complement strand
TTCCTGCTGTTTCTTTTTCTTATTTTGATACGCAGGCCAAGCAATACCGCACTATTACCAAAGGTCCGTTTTCCGTCATCATCACCGCGCCAAAGCCGGGTGATGAATTTAAAGCGGTGGGTTATGAGTCATCAACTCCGACGGTTCAGGTTAAGGAAGATGTGGGGCGGGATATTGTTTTTATCAAGGAACGGATTGATGATCTTCAGCCTAAAGGCTATCGGTTTTATTATTCGCTTTGGTTTTGGTTGACGGCATTGCTGTACGGCATTGTTTGGACAGTTGTTCTTGTTATCTATTTTGTAAAACGCAAATTGAAAACCGACACGCGTTTCGCCCGAAAATTTAAAGCGCCGCGCCAGGTGCGTCAGGGACTGGAAACCGCCCGGGCGCGCATGCAGGAAAAAAACGCCAAGGAGTTTTATGCCGCGGTCGTTAAGACGCTCACCGAATATGTGGGGAATCATCTCCATGTGCCTTCCGGCGGATTAACCTATGAAGCCTTAAGACGGCTGTTAAAAGAAAAATCGGTGAAAGACGAAGTTCTCGAGGCCATAAAAGTTATTTTTGAATCTGCCGACCGTGTGAGGTTTGCGTCATTTGTTCCGGATGAGAAGACCATGAACCGTGATTTTGAAGCCGCAAAAGTCATCATTGAACGTTTGGAGAAAAACCTGTGAAGATCACATCACCCATTTTAGGATGGATGCTGGTTTTAGGATTGTTTGTTTCCGGCTGTGAAGCGCCTGTTGCTAAGACCGACGCCATGAGTTTATTTTTTAAAGCGAATACAGCGTATAAATCGGGTGACTATGAAGGCGCGCTTAAAATTTATGAACAAATGACCGGCTCCGGCTACGCGTCGGCCGCGGTTTATTACAACATCGGCAATTGCTACATGAAACGCAATCAGATCGGCCGCGCTGTGTTGTGGTATGAACGCGCCCGGCGCGTCACTCCGCGCGACGGGGATTTGCAGGCCAACTGGACTTTCGCCAAAAGCATGATTAAAAATCCTGAAGTGCCGGCTAAAAAAGATTTGGCCCAATATGTGTTTATCCATCTGCCCTATGTCACCGATGAAGAAATCGTTTTAGTTATCTGTTTTTTGTTATTGCTCATTTCCGCGCTAATTCTCGCCGGGCTTTATCTGCGTTGGCGTTTTAAAAAGACGCTTGTCCTGGTGATTTCTTTGACCGCGCTCTTGGCCTTTCACATCTGCGCGCTTGTACTCAAACTTAAAGATTATAATAATGATGCGATTATTCTTGCCGCAGCTGAGGTAAGATATGAACCGGAGGATAAGGCGACAACCCATTTTACTGCTTATGAAGGTTGGAAGGTCCGCGTTCTCAAAGAAAATACCGGCTGGACCAAAATCGAACGCCCCGATGGACTGCAGGGTTGGATTGAGACAGAGCATTTGGAAAAAATTTAACACAATTGTTCAAATTGAGTGTGGATATGGCCAATAAAATCTTAATCCTTGATGACGACGACGATATCCGCGAAGCGTTTAAACGCAACTTGGAGCGGGCAGGGTATGTGGTCACCGCGGCCGGCAACGGCAAAGAGGGTTTGCATGCGGCCCGCAGTGATCAATTTGATTTAATTGTGACGGACGTGGCCATGCCGGTCATGGATGGTTTTCGTTTTTTCAAAGAGATCAAACAGTGGCCGAATTACGCCAAGGTGCCGGTCATTGTCATGACGGCCCACGCGAGTATGGAAGATTCGTTTCGTGTCTTTGGCGTGTCGGAATTTTTTGCCAAACCGGTTCCGATTGAAGTTGTGCTCGAGGCGATTGCGCGTCTTATTCATCCGTCCCAGCATAAGTTGGAATGCCGGAATATTATTGTCTGCGGTTCCGGCAATGACGTTGTCGGCAGCATGGTCCAGCTTCTCAATGACCACGGCCAAAAAGCGGTTCCGGCGTATGATGAAGTGGAATTTTTAGTCAAGGCGCTCAATGACCCGCCGGATATGATTTTAATGGACGTGCTGTTGCCCAAACTTATGGCCTATGAAGTGATTGCTGCTCTGCGGTGTTTCTCCCGTTTTTCCTCGTTAAAAATTCTTGTCTTCACGCATTTTTCCGAACGTGAATTATCCAGCGTGAATGCGGTTGAGCAGTTAAAGGCCTCCAAAAATCGCTGCATGGAAGCCGGCGCCGACGCGTATATCGGCCGGTTCAGCAAGGTTACCTTTATGGAATCCATTCGTGAATTCTACCGAACTGTCTAGGCGGATTGAAAGGGAAGGGGTCAAGAAAGTTCTTTAACAATAATTTTAGCCGCGCGCTGGCTCGCGCCGGGTTCGCCGAGCCAGACAGAAAATTTTGAAAACTCCTTGTGGATGCGTTGTGTGGCTTTATGATCCGTAAGGAGTTTTTCCATTTTCTGGGCGATGTTTTGCGGGGTTGCCTTGCTCTGGATCAATTCCGGAACAACCTCGTGGCCAGCCACAATGTTGGCCAGACCAACGTGGGGTATTTTAATAAAAAATTTAACGATCGTGTAGGTCAGCCACGAAGTTTTGTAAACAATGACCATGGGCTTTTTAAGGATCGCCGCCTCAAGCGTCGCCGTGCCGGACGCTATCATGCAGGCCGAAAGCGCGTTAAACTCGTTGTAGCCGTGCTGCTCGACGATGCGGATTGGGCAGGCCGCGGTGTCTGTTAGAGATCGAATAAACCGTTCGTCCACCGTCGGCGCTTTAAGCATAATAAATTGGCGCTGATTGTCGGCTTGATACAAAAGTTCAGCCGCTTTCACCATGACCGGAAGGTGCCGCGTGATTTCCTTTTCCCGCGATCCAGGCAGAAGTCCCACAACCGGCAGGTTGGTTTTTAGTCCAAGTTTTTGAAGAACGCTTTCAGGTTTTTCGGAAACCTTCACCTGATCGACGAGAGGATGTCCTACGTAATCCACATCCATGTTGTGCTTTTTGTAAAACGACTGTTCGAATGAAAATAGAACAAGCATTTTATCAACGACTTTTTTAATCAGCTTAATTCGATTTTCCCTCCACGCCCAGATTTGAGGGGAGATGTAATAAATGACTTTGATATTTCTGTCTTTGAGTTTGCGCGCCAGGCGCAGATTAAATCCGGGGTAATCCACCAGCATCACGGCATCCGGCTTGCGGCGGTCGACTTCACTTAAAATGAGATTGAAAACTTTCTTGATCCGTCCGTAATTTTTAATGACGTCGGAAAATCCGATGACGGCCAGTTCGGTGATATTGGCAAAGCATTCAACGCCCGCCGCTGTCATGCTTTCGCCGCCGACGCCGGTCATTTCAATTTCAGGCGCGGATTCGTGGAGCACCCGGGCCACTTCGCCCGCGCGCATGTCACCGGAAACTTCACCGGCGATCATCATGAGAAGTTTTTGAGGTTTTCCCATATTTTTTCGGTGATCTCAAGGGCCACTTTCAACGCTGCCCGGGCGTCAACGCCGGAAACAACAGGGGGCGTGTCATGGACAATGCAGTCGACAAACGATTCCAGCTCTTTTTTAAGCGGTTCTTCTTTTTCAATGGGAATGTTTTCTTTGGAAATGGCAATGAGATTTTTTCGGTAGATAAAGGCCTTTTGATCGACGTAATCCAGCGAAATGTAGGCATTCTTAAGAAAGATTCGGATTTTGCGCATGACCTCGGGTGAGATGCGGCTCGCGGTAATGTTGCACACGCTGCCGTTGGTAAAGGTCAGGCGGACGTTGGCGATGTCTTCATGTTTGGTTAAGACCGGAACGCCGACAGCCTGGATGTCTTTAATCGGATATTTGATAAGCCCGAGGATGATGTCAATATCGTGGATCATCAAGTCAGTCACAACCCCGATATCCAGCGACCGGTTCGGAAACGGATTTAGACGGTGGCATTCGATAAATAGCGGGTCTTTAACGATTTTTTGAATGGTTTTAAACGCGGAGTTAAAACGTTCCACGTGTCCAATTTGGAGTTTCAGGTTGTTTTTTTTCGCCAGATCAATGAGCGCGTCGGCCTCGACAAGGTCCATGGTGATGGGTTTTTCAATAAAAGTATGAATGCCGCGCTCTAAAAAATATTTTCCGATCACCGCGTGTGTCACCGTCGGTGTGCAGATATTCACGGCCTGGATTCCATCTGGAAGCTTGCGGTAATCGGTGACAAAAGGAATGTTGTATTGTTCGCTTAACGGTTTAACCACATTGGCGCGGTTGTCGCAGATGGCCACGATATTGACCCGGTCTTTGAGTTCCGAATAGACCCGGAGGTGTTTGGATCCCAGATGTCCCAATCCAACGACAGCGATATTGAGTTTGTTCATGTCTGGCCCGTTTTTGGTGGAAGGTGAAAGATTTTTTCGTTCATAAGGGTTTTTGACGGTTGAACACGCATCACAGAGCACTGATACTAACAAAGCCCTCGACAAATGTCAATCGGTATGGTACTATCAGCCCAATTTCCGAACAGCTTTGAAAATATAAAGTTACAACATTATTGACCCCTTCAATAGTATCATCGTTCATGCGGGATTATTTCAAACTTCTCAGTTTTCTTAAAGGCCACGGCCGTGAATTTGTGCTCGCGGTCTTTTTTATGTTTATTTCATCCCTTTTTCAAGGGGTGCAGTATTCTTTGCTTGTTCCTTTGACCGACCGCATCCTCACCAATAAATCCATTGTTCTCCCTAATAAAGTTCCGGTTTTTCTGCAGAATCTGGTTGACCGTTTTAATGCCACCGATACCCATTTGTTGCTGTGGCTTATTCCGCTGATTTTTTTCGGGATGATTTTGGTTCGGTTGGTCACCACGTTTTTTTATGACTATTTAATGAATGATATCGCCCAAAAAATTATGCGCGATATCCGTTCGAGACTGTATGAAAAAATTCAGTTCCTGTCGCTGGATTACTTTAGCAAAAAAAGAACCGGCGAGCTCATTTCGCGCATCACTAATGATGTGCAGACTATTGAAAATGGAATTTCTTACGCGGTGACGGACATGTTCCGTCAGCCGTTTACGATCATTACTTATTTGGTCATGGTTTTTTTGCTTTATGCGAACGCCGCCGGCGCTGTTATTCTTTTGGTCGCGTTAATTGCCTGGCCCATGGCGGTCTTTGGGAAAAAATTGCGCAAGCTTGCCAAAGGATCTCAAGAAAAAATGGCTGATATTAATTCCCATCTTCTGGAAACCATTTCCGGCATCCGCGTGGTTAAAGCGTTTTCCATGGAGAATTATGAAATCGATCGTTTTAGAAAAAACAATCAGGAGTTTTACAAGCTTAAAATCAAAGCCATCAAACGCACGCTGGTCTTAAGTCCCATCATTGAACTTTTGGGCACGATTTTTGGTTTGACTGTCTTTATGGTCTTGGGCAAACAGGTGATGGAAGGGCATTTGTCGTTTGGTGTTTTCGGTCTTTTTCTGGCCGGAATCCTGCAGGTCATCAGTCCTATCAAAAAATTGGCGAATGTGCATGTGATTACCCAGCAGGCGCTGGCTGCCAATTCCCGGATTTATGAAGTATTGGACGCAGCGACGACGGTTGTGGAAAAAAACAACCCGCAGTCGTTGGGGACAATTTCCAAGAAGATTGAATTTCGCAATGTGAGTTTTGGTTATGACGATGAGTCTGGATTGGTTTTGAAAAACATTAATTTGGTCATTAATGCCGGAGAGTTAGTCGCCGTTGTCGGTCCGACCGGTACGGGAAAGTCAACGCTGGCGAATTTAATCCCGCGGTTTTATGACCCAACTCAAGGGCAGGTTTTGATTGACGGTGTAGATATAAAAAATATTTCTTTAAAATCTCTGCGTTCGCAAATTGGTATTGTCGGACAGGAAACGATCCTTTTTAACGACTCGGTTAAGGCAAATATTTCCTATGGATTTTCGCTGGCTACCCAGGAAAAAATTGAGGAGGCTGCCGTCCGCGCCTTTGCTCACGCGTTTATTATGAAAATGCCCAGCGGATACGGGACCATTATCGGAGACCGCGGTTTTCGGTTGTCCGGCGGAGAAAAGCAGCGTTTGGCGATTGCGCGCGCGATTTTAAGAAATCCGCCTTTATTGATTTTGGATGAGGCCACGTCGCAATTGGATTCAGAATCGGAACAATATGTTCAGCAGGCGCTGGATCAATTGATGGTGGGCAGGACAGTGGTTGCGATCGCGCACCGGTTGTCGACTGTTATTAAGGCCGATAAAATTGTGGTTATTGAAGGCGGGCAGATTGTCGGCTTGGGCAGGCATGATGAATTGCTTATATCCTGTCCGCTCTATAAACGCTTGTACGAAACACAGTTAGTCAAACCGGTTTGAGTTATTAGGTGCGCTTAAGAAGGATGGATAATAACGACGATATCGCTCTTGTTATTGAACAATTCAGCATAAATAATTGTTTGCAAAAAAAATAATTGTTGGTTATACTATCAATTCAATTTAGACCTGATTTATAGGTCTATTTATTAATCAAGAGCATGGCTAAGGTAATGAGGTGGGATTAGCATGCTTATTTCCGAAAAGTTTTCGGATAACCTGTTTCGCTCTCACGCTCTTTTTCGATTAAGTCTGGATCGGAATCGAAAATAAAACAGCGGACATCGCATGAAGGAGAAAAGTTGTATGACTACCGAAATTGTTAAAAGGTTGTTGGAGTCAGGCGTTCACTTCGGCCATCAGAGCCGTCGTTGGAACCCTAAAATGAAAAGATTTATTTTCGGTGAACGCGGCGGGATTTACATCATTGACCTTGAAAAAACCGTTGATTATTTAAACCAAGCCCGTGATGTTATGCGCTCGATTGCTGCCAAAGGCGGTCGAGTGCTTTTTGTTGGTACAAAAAAGCAAGCTCAGGATGTCATCGAGCAGGAAGCTACGCGTACCGGCATGTATTATGTGAAAAACCGCTGGATGGGCGGACTTTTAACTAATTTTGAAACCGTTAAGAAATCCATCCGTAAACTTAAAGATATCGAACGCATGGAAGCCGACGGTATTTTTGCCAAGCTGACCAAAAAAGAAATCGCGCTGTTGAATAAGGAAAAAGAACGCTTAATCCGCGATCTCGGCGGTATCCGTGAAATGCCCGGCATGCCGGATGTGCTTTACGTCATTGATACCAAAAATGAAGAGAACGCGATTAATGAAGCTATTCGTTTGAATATCCCTGTGGTCGGTATCGTCGACACCAATTGTGATCCGGATAAAATTGCCTATCCAATCCCGGCGAATGACGACGCGGTTAAATCCATTAAATACATTACCGGCTTAATTGCCGATAGTATTATTGAAGGCCGCAATGAATATATTGCCGCTGATGCCGCCCGTAAGAATGCGGATGTCAAGCACGACGTTGAAGCCAGCGGGGAAGTCAATGTTTTGCCCCAGGGTTCTGCTGCAGCGGAAGAGAAAAAATAAATTATATTATTCGATTTGAAAGGGAATTTCAATGGGCTTTTCAGCAGATGATATTAAAAAGTTACGTGAAGAGACCGGTTGTGGGGTCATTGATTGTAAAAAAGCCTTGGAAGAGGCTGGCGGTAATTTTGAAAAAGCCAAAGATCTGCTGCGTAAACGTGGTTTAGAGATGGCGTTGAAAAAAGGTGATCGCGAAGCCAAAGAAGGTCGGGTGGAGGCATACATCCACAATGGTTCCAAGATTGGGTCTTTAGTGGAGATTAACTGCGAAACCGACTTCGTGGCCCGCAGCGAAGATTTCATCAAGTTTTGTAAGGACGTTGCGATACACATCACCGCGATGGCTCCGCGTTATATTAAAAAAGAAGATGTTCCAGCCGATGTTTTAGCCAAGGAACCGGATGTGAAGCAGTATTGCCTTCTGGAGCAGTCATTCGTTCGTGATGCCAGTAAGACGATCCAAGATCTTCTTAATGAACTCATTGCAAAAATCGGTGAAAATATCCGCGTCGGACGTTTTTCCAGATTTAAAGTGGGAGAATAATTGTGCCTTTGACCAAAAAAGCCCCTTGTTACAAACGTATCCTTCTTAAACTCAGCGGTGAAGCTCTTTTAGGTAAGCAGAATCATGGCATTGACGCGGAGATGTGCGCTTCATTGGCCGCTCAGATTAAAGAAGTCCATGACGATGGTGTTCAGGTGGCGTTGGTTGTCGGCGGAGGCAATATCTTTCGCGGACAAGTGGCTTCTAAACATTTTGGATTGGAGCGAACGGTTGCGGATTATATGGGCATGCTGGCAACGGTCATGAACGGTTTAGCTCTTCAAAACGCGCTGGAACAAAAAGGCATTGCCACGCGCGTGCTGACCGCCATTGAAATGCAGGCGATCGCAGAACCATATATCTGGAGACGCGCGGTCCGCCATTTGGAAAAAAGACGCGTTGTCATTTTTGTCGCCGGAACAGGAAATCCGTATTTCACAACCGACACAGCCGCGGCCCTTCGGGCAACGGAAATCAAATGCGATGTCATTATGAAAGCGACCAAGGTCGACGGCGTTTATTCCGCGGATCCGATGAAAGTCAAGAATGCCAAGAAATTCACGGAATTAAAATTTATTGATGTTTTGCGCAAAAATTTAAAAGTGATGGACGCAACCGCGATCAGCATGTGCATGGACAATAATCTGCCCATCATTGTTTTTAACCTTTTAAAGCCGGGTAATATTAAGAAGGCTGTCTATGGCGAAAAGATCGGTACGATCGTCAGATAAAAGGAGGCCATATGATTAAAGACGTTTTGACTCAGACGGAAGTAAAGATGAAAAAAACGATGGAAACGCTGACCCGCGAATTCGGAGAAGTACGCACCGGCCGCGCGCAGCCGTCTTTGATTGAAGAAATGCATGTGGAATATTATGGTTCTCCGACGACAATCCGTCATATCGCCGCGGTTTCTTCGCCGGATGCCCGTACGGTTGTGGTTCAGCCCTGGGATGCGGCCGCGCTGGCAGATATTGAACGCGCCATTTCAACTTCCAAACTTGGAATAAATCCGATGAACGACGGAAAAATTATCCGTCTGACATTTCCGCAGTTATCCGCCGAACGGCGTGAAGAGATGATTAAGGTTGTCAAAGATATGGCTGAAAAAGGCCGCGTTGCGCTGCGTTCTATCCGCCGGGATGCCAACGATAGAATCCATAAGCTTGAAAAAGACAGCACTGTTTCCGAGGATGACAGCAAAAAAGGTCAAGATACGATTCAGAAGATGACTGATAAATATATTAAAGAAGTCGATTTGACTCTTGAGCGAAAGAGTAAAGAGTTAAAAGATTTTTAGTCGAGTGCGGTTGTTTGGCATGTTCTTTGATACAAATAATTTTTAATCTGTAGTTTTTCGACCCACTAGCTCATCCTGGTAGAGCACTACCCTTTTAAGGTAGGGGTGCCGCGTTCGAGTCGCGGGTGGGTCACGTTTCAGTGCCCAGAAACCAGTGCCCAGTGACCAGGAATGGTCTTAAATATACATAGTGATTTTTATGTATTTTGAATCCGTTCTTGATCACTGGTCACAGAGCACTGGTCACTGGATCTGGGCGGATGGCGGAATTGGTAGACGCGCTAGTCTTAGGAACTAGTGGGGAGACCCATGGAGGTTCAAGTCCTCTTCCGCCCATTAGAATTTCTTGATGATGTTTGTAATCTTTCTGATATTTTGATAAGCTTTGTCTCGGTTATTTGATTTTTTGCGGCGGTAATTCAGTTGGCTAGAATGCCACCTTGCCAAGGTGGATGTCGTGGGTTCGAGCCCCACCCGCCGCTCATTACATTTTCCGTTTGTGAATTTCGAATCAATAGTTTTGCTTTTTAAGAAGGAGTTTAAATAATGAAGATTAAGGACTTCTTGTGTTCCGACGCTGTTACTTCGGACCTCAAAGCCAAGAATAAAGCCGAAATTATAGATGAGTTGGTTTCGCTTTTAGTTAATTCAGGCACGGTTGAGAAAAAACACAAGACAAAGGTCGTAGAAATCATCATGGCCCGTGAGGCATTAGGTTCAACGGCCATTGGACAAGGAATCGCCATCCCGCACGGAAAATCCGATTGCGTTACAGAATTAGTCGCTGGTCTGGGAATAAGCAAAAAGGGCGTTAATTTTGATTCATTGGATGGGGAACCTGCCCATATTTTTTTCATCTTATTGGCTCCACAAGATTCAGCTGGGCCGCATTTAAAGGCATTGGCCCGGGTTTCACGCCTTTTAAAAGACAAATATTTTCGGGAAAGTTTGAAGTCAGCCAAGGATCATAAAGACATCATCGAACTTGTTTCTCAAGAAGACGCCCGCAATACCTGATTGTCATGCCAAACAATTTCATCAAGCTGTTATACCCCGGCATCAGACTTAAAAGATGGATCTTTACGTCTTTGGTTGGGGTTATCATCGTTGGTTTCGGCGTTGTTTGCGCGTTAAGCACCTACAATTTTGTCCGTGGCTTTAGTTTCGTCATTATCGTCTGCGGAATGATGTTTATCGTTCTAGGCATGGGAAAAATGATCGTTTCTTTGATCACTCTTTTCCTGCCGAAGCACGAACAAGATTTAGTCAACATTCTTTATCAGCGACGGTATTTGGAACGAGGGCCCAAGATTGTTGCCATCGGCGGCGGACACGGGCTTTCGCATTTATTGCTGGGTTTAAAGGAATATACATCAAACCTGACAGCCATCGTGACGGTGGCCGACAGCGGCGGTTCATCGGGACGATTGCGAGAAGAGTTTAATATCGTCGCTCCTGGAGATATTCGCAATTGTTTGGTGGCTCTGGCTGATGCGCCGGCGCTGATGGGGGAATTATTTCAATATCGATTTTCCGAGGATTCGCAGTTACAGGGGCATAGTTTCGGAAATTTATTTTTAACCGCGATGTTTAAGTTAACAGGCGGGGATTTTAATAAAGCGGTTGAAGAGTCCAGTAAAGTTTTGGCGATTAGAGGCAAGGTTGTTCCGTCGACTGTTACAAATGTGCATTTAGTCGCGGAATATATGGATGGTTCCATCACCCATGGCGAGGCGAAAATTCCACGTCCGGGGGTTGCCATCAAACGTATTTTTCTTAACCCTGATGACGCCAAACCGACCCAGGAAGCCTTGGATGCCATCAATGAAGCGGAAATTATTGTCATGGGTCCGGGAAGTTTGTTTACAAGCGTCATACCGAACCTTATTATTCACGGAATGTCGGAAGCCATCGCGAAATCGTCGGCTTTTAAAATTTATGTCTGCAATGTCATGACGCAGCTGGGAGAGACCGAAGGGTACAGCGCGTCCGACCATCTGCAGGCGATTATCCGGCACAGTAATAAAGATTGTTTAAGCGCCTGCATATTAAATAATTCACCTATTCCGTCGGAAGCGCTTGAGAGGTATAAAACAGAGAATTCATTTCCGGTTTCGCCTGATGTCGATAAAATCAAAGAGTTGGGAATTAAGGTGCATGCCACGGATTTGATTAGTTATAAAGATTATGTGCGCCATGATTCACAAAAATTAATTTCAGCGCTGATTAAATTGATTGAATCGCACCGCGTTATCCGTCGTTAATGGTGGAATATTATGCCTAAGATTGAACGGGAATTCACAATCACCAACAAACAGGGCCTGCATGCCAGACCGGCGGCGCTTTTTGTCCAGATAGCGGAGAAGTATGACTCCGAAATCACGGTCATTAAAGACCAGGAACAGGTCAACGGCAAATCTATCATGGGGCTTTTGATGCTTGGGGCTCATTATCAAAGCAAGATTATGATTATCATCGACGGCCCAGATTCAGAATTGGCCATGGAAGATATTAAACGTTTTTTTGATTCTAACATCGAACCCTCGTTCTAAAGAATTATCCAAGTCATGAGTGAAATGGTTTTAAAAGGTGTTCCTGCGGCTTCTGGAATAGCAAGCGGTCCTGCTTTTATTTTAGATAAGCAGGATTTCATTGTTCCTAAACGCGCGATTATGGACCAGGAGGTCATGATTGAAATCGCGCGTTTTGAAGAAGCCTTGGGAAAAACCCGGGATGAGATTTACGATATAAAAAAGAAAATTGATCAGCAACGCGCGGGACTCAACGCGCAAATCTTTGACGCCCATCTGATGGTCTTGGGAGACAAAATGCTCATCCAGGAAGTCATCAAGGGAATTCGGGAACAGAAGCTGTCGGCGGAATATATTTTTTTCATGGTGCTTAAAAAATTCACACAGTCGTTTGCCAAAATCAAAGATGAATATTTGCGGGAAAGAACCGCGGACATCAATGATATCGGCAGGCGGGTGCTCAAGCACCTGATGGATGAAAGCCGTCTGCATGATTTAGAAAATCTCACGGAAGATTTGATCATCATTGCCCATGAATTGTCGCCTTCGGACGCGGTGAGCATGTATAACAAAAAGATATTGGCTTTTGTGACGGATATCGGCGGGAAAACATCGCATACCGCGATTATTGCGAAGTCTTTGGGCGTGCCTGCCGTTGTCGGGCTTAAAGATGCCACGTTGCGGATTTCCAACCAGGATTTTGTTATTGTTGACGGGCGAAAGGGGATTATCATCATCAATCCCGACGCGAATACAATTAATCTGTATCAAAAAGAGCAGAATAAAATCATCGCGTCTCGCGGCAGTTTGGATGATATTAAAGAACTGCCCGCTGAAACCCTAGATAAAAAAAGCATTTTAATTTTAGCGAATCTGGAGATTTCCGAAGAAGTCAATGTGGTTCAGAAAGTCGGCCCGCAAGGCATCGGGTTATACCGGACCGAATTTTTTTATATGAACCGTATTGATCTGCCGTCGGAAGAAGAACAGTTTCAGGCCTACCGGACGGTTGCGCAAGCGGTCGGGCAGAAGCCCATCACCATCCGGACTCTGGATTTAGGCGGGGATAAATTTATTTCCAGCGTCCAGATTCCCAAAGATATGTCTCCTTTTTTGGGCTGGCGGGCCATTCAGTTTTGTTTGGAACGTCCGGATATTTTTAAGACGCAGTTAAGGGCCATTCTTCGGGCGTCTGTTTACGGTAATATCCGGATGATGTATCCCATGATTGCCGGATTGGGAGAATTGCGAAAAGCCAATATTATTCTTAATGAAGTCAAAGACGGCCTTCGCGAGGAGAAAATACCGTTTAATGAGCAAATGCCGGTCGGCATCATGATTGAAGTGCCAGCCGCCGTCATACTGGCTGATCTCTTGGCCAAAGAAGCGGATTTTTTTAGTATCGGTACGAATGATTTGATTCAATATTCTTTGGCGGTTGACCGCGTGAATGAAAAGACAGCCCATTTGTACCAGCCGTTTCATCCGGCGATTATCCGCATGATCAAAAGGGTTATTGATGCCGGACATAATGAAGGCAAACAGGTTTCTCTCTGCGGGGAAATGTCCGGCGAGCCGTCACAGGCGCTTTTATTGGTCGGTTTGGGTATTGACGCGTTAAGCATGTCTTGTGCGAGTATTCTTCCGATTAAGAAATTGATCCGCAGTATTCGCTACAGCGACGCGCAGCGGCTGGTGCAGGAAGTTTTGGAATTAAAAACAGCGACCGAAGTTGAAGAATTTGTGACAATCAAAACAAAAGAAATGGCTCCTCAGTTTTTTTCAGAGGACGCTTATAAATCGAATTAGGAAGGCCTTATGAAAATTCTTGTTTTAGCCGCGGGATACGGCACACGATTACAGGCCATAGCCAAAGACACGCCCAAGCCGTTGTTGCCGATTAACCAGAAACCTATGCTTAATTTTATTCTCGATGAACTGTCGCAGATCAAAGGCATCAGCGAGTATGTGATTGTCACAAACAACAAATTTTATGGGCAGTTCACGGCCTGGCAGCAGGCCCAGGGAGAATTGAAAAATAAGATCCGCATTGTCAATGACGGCACCAATTCCAATGAAGACCGTCTCGGTTCCGTGGGCGATATGCGTTTTGTCTGGGACAGGGAAAAGGAATTGGACGACTGGCTGGTGGTTGGCGGGGATAATCTTTTTGATTTTGATCTGACATCCTATATCGCGATGGCCCGCGCCAAGGCCCCGGCAGTTACCGTTGGCGTTTATGATATCAAAGATATTTCGCAGGCGCATATGTTCGGCATTATCTTGATGGACAAAGCAGGCAAAATCGTGTCTTTTGAGGAAAAACCTTCTAAACCGAAATCCACTCTTGTGACCATGTGTTTCTATTATTTTCCTAAAGAGACGTTGGGCTTTATCCAGCAGTTTTTTAAGGAAAGTTCTTCGTCGGACGCGGCGGGAGGCTATATCAAGTGGCTTTCGGAAAAGAAAGAGGTTTATGGTTTTCAATTTCAGGGAAAATGGTATGATATCGGCAGTGTCGAGTCATATTACGAGGCGCAAAGTAAGTTCAAACAATAATTATACGAAAGGTGGTTGAGGTGAAAGGTCGTTATCTTTTTACTTCTGAGTCGGTAGGGAACGGACATCCGGACAAGGTTTGTGATCAAATATCAGACGCTGTCTTAGATAGTGTTTTAAAAAGTGATCCTAAAGGTCGCGTTGCCTGTGAAACATTTTGCACCATGGGTTTGGTCATTGTCGGCGGTGAAATTACGACGACAACGTATGTGGATGTTCACAAGCTTGTACGTGACGTGCTTCTTGGAATTGGTTACAACCATCCGAAATATGGGTTTGATGCCAATACCTGTTCGATATTAAACGCAATCAACAAACAATCTCCTGATATTTCTCAGGGTGTCGATACCGGCGGAGCTGGTGATCAGGGCATTATGTTCGGTTATGCCTGTGATGAAACCCCGGAGTTAATGCCGCTTCCAATCATGCTGGCCCATCGTCTTGTTGAGAGGGTTGAAGAAGTGCGCAAGAAAAATATTTTGGGATATCTGGGCCCTGACTGCAAAAGCCAGGTCACCATTGAGTATGACGAGGATAAACCTGTTCGTGTCGATGCGGTTGTTTTGGCCTGTCAGCATACGGAAGAAATTCTGGATAAGACGGGTAAAAAAATCACCGAGAAATCCAAGAAGGAAATCATCGAGACTATTGCTCATCCTGTTGTCGGTAAAATGATCGATAAGAAAACCAAATTCTATGTCAACGAAACAGGAAAATTCGTAGTCGGAGGTCCGCAGTCCGATACGGGCGTGACCGGCCGAAAAATCATCGTTGATACCTACGGCGGCGTTGTTCCTCACGGCGGCGGGGCGTTCTCCGGAAAAGACCCGACCAAAGTGGATCGTTCAGCGGCTTATATGGGACGCTACATCACTAAAAATATCGTGGCTGCCGGCTTGGCGCAAAAATGTTTGCTGCAGGTTGGGTATGCCATCGGGTTTCCTCAGCCGGTGTCTGTAATGATTGATACCTTTGGAACAGGGAAAGTCACCGAACAACGTTTAGTTGACTTGGTCCGCAAGCATTTTGATTTATCCCCTAAAGGGATTATCGAAACTCTTGATCTGCGCAAACCAGTTTATTTAAAGACGGCTTCCTATGGGCATTTCGGACGTCCTGGGTTTTCATGGGAGAAAATAGATAAGGCGAAAGACTTAAAGAAAGACGCGTAATATGGCTATCACAATGAAGGAACAAAAGAAAAAAATGGTTAACACGAAATCAAAAAATGATTACAAGGTCAAGGATATTTCTTTGGCTCAGTGGGGACGCAAAGAAATTGAGATCGCGGAATCCGAAATGCCGGGGCTCATGACTCTTCGTCGGGAATATGCGAAGAAACAGCCGCTTAAAGGTGCCCGCATTTCAGGCTGCATTCACATGACGATTCAAACAGCGGTCTTGGTGGAAACGTTGATTAAACTTGGCGCCCAGGTCAGATGGTCGTCTTGTAATATTTTTTCAACGCAGGATCACGCGGCTTCAGCCATTGCCGCTGCCGGCGTTCCGGTCTTTGCCTGGAAGGGCGAAACTTTGGAAGAATATGATTGGTGCGTTGAACAGACCATCAATTGGCCGGATGGTAAGGGCCCCAACATGATTTTGGATGACGGCGGGGATTTGACCATCATGGTCCATGAAAAGTATCCGCAATATTTAAAAAATATCCGCGGGATTTCCGAAGAAACCACAACAGGCGTTCACCGTCTTTATGAGATGATGAAAAAAGGAACGCTTAAAGTTCCCGCAATCAATGTGAATGATTCTGTTACAAAATCTAAATTCGATAACCTTTACGGTTGCCGTGAATCTTTGGTCGACGGCATTAAACGCGCCACCGACACCATGATCGCCGGGAAAGTTTGCGTGGTGGCTGGTTACGGTGATGTGGGCAAGGGTTCTGTTCAGTCATTTAAAGGATTAGGCGGCCGCGTAATCGTGACCGAAATTGATCCAATCTGTGCTCTTCAGGCGTCCATGGAAGGTTATGAAGTGATGCCGATGAAAGAGGCCGCACGGCTTGGTGATATTTTTGTGACCTCCACAGGATGTGTTGATGTCATAACCGGCGAACATTTGGACGTGATGAAAAGCGGCGCCATTGTCTGCAATATCGGCCATTTTGATTCAGAAATCAATATCGCTTATTTAAACAACCGCAAGGATATCAAAAAGATTGAAATCAAACCGCAGGTGGATTTATACACGTATCCTAACGGCAAAAAAGTTATTGTGTTGGCTGAAGGCCGTTTGGTTAACCTCGGCTGCGCCACGGGACATCCGTCGTTTGTTATGAGCAATTCGTTTACAAATCAAGTCTTGGCTCAGATGGAACTCTGGCAAAACGGCCATCAATATGAAAAGAAAGTTTATGTTCTGCCTAAGCATCTAGATGAGCATGTCGCCAGGCTTCACCTGGAAAAAGTCGGCGCAAAACTAGAAAAATTATCCAAGAAGCAGTCGGAATATTTAGGCGTGAAGGTTGAAGGGCCCTTTAAACCGGACCATTACCGATATTAGTACGTTGATTATTTGATGACCTCCGTGACCTTTTCCGACCTGATGCCCCCTGTGTGGCGGATGGGGAATAAGGTCACGGATTTTTTTCGGGCAAGCAACAGTTGACAGGAGAGTTTAATGAATAAAAAAATTTTATTGCTTATTGTTTTAGGTGTCTTTGTGATGGCAAACGTCAAGTCTGTCATAGCCGAGACAATAGCGGCTGATTCAACTATTTCAGCGGTTACTGTTTATCCGGGATCGGCGCGCATCACGCGGACTGCCCAGGTTGACTTGACGTCGGGCAAGCATTCCATCGTCTTTGATGGCATCGTTCCTGTCTTTGACGAGAATTCCTTGACGGTATCCGGCCAAGGGACCGCGCGGGTTAAAATTTTAGGAGCATTTTTAAAGCAGGAATATTTAAAAGAAGCCGCTGATAAGCGCGTCAAAGAACTGCAGGATAAAATCGAAGAGGTCAATGACAAATTGGTCACCGAACAGGCGAATGATCAGGTGATTTTCGACCAGAAAGAATTTTTAAGTTCTCTTAAGTTGTATGCCGGTCAACAGCTTCCTAAAGATTTGATTACCAAAATGCCGACGACCGTTGAGTTGGGCGATATGATGAAGTTTATCGGCACCACCCGCGAAGGGTTGGAAGTGGCCTACGATGAGAATAGAAAAAGAAAACGCGCGCTGAATTTGGAATTGCAAAAATTGCAGAATGAATTGGCACAGTTAAATAGCGGTGGGACTAAGCTTAAACGATCGATTATTGTCGACGTGGAATGCGCTCAGGCCGGAACATTCACGACGGATGTTTCCTATATGCTTAATGGCGCTAATTGGTATGCCATTTATGACGCGCATAGCGCGATTGAGAAAAGTGAAGTTGAGTTGGTCTCATCCGGCATGATCAAGCAGTCAACCGGGGAAGATTGGAAAGATATTAAATTAACGCTTTCCACGTCTCAGCCGTCCTTAGGAGGCAATATGCCCTATGTTGCGCCATGGGTATTAATCGAGCAGGTCGCGTATCCTCAGGCTGCTCGTGGTTTGAGTAAGATGAAATCGGCCATGGCTACCGCCGCCGTGGATAATATCAGCATGCAGTATGAAGCCTTTAGCGCGGTTGGCGGTACTATGCAGGACGCTGCGCCTGCCGTTGAATCGGCACAGATGAATTATGCCCAGGCAAATACGTCTGGCGTTTCGGTGACCTATCAGATTTCGCAGCCGGTAACAATTTTATCGGATGGAACGGAAAACAAGTTTCCAATCAATGCTCAAGTTTTAAAGGCTAACTTTGAATATTCTGCTTATCCGAAAGTTTCTCCATTTGCTTATTTAGGAAGCAGGGTCACAAATGCCGGCGATCTTCAGCTTTTGGCTGGTCCGGTGAATTTGTTTTTAGGCAATGAATTCGTCGGGAAATCAAACATTGATGCCATCAGTCCCGGCCAGGATTTTGACCTTTATTTAGGGGTTGATGAAAATGTCAAAGTTAAACGTGATCTATTGGAACGCAAAATGGATGACACGCTCATCGGCGGCATTCAATCTCCAAACAGAAAAACAGTTTTTAAATATAAGTTGTCCGTTGAGAATTTCACCTCAAAGGCAGCTGCTTTTAAATTTTTTGAATCCATGCCGGTTTCTGAAAATGACAGAATCAAGGTGAAAGTTTTTGACGTTTCCATTCAACCGACGACAAAGGATTGGAAAGACCGCAAAGGTGTCTGGCTTTGGGAATTGAAGTTGGAACCAAAAGCCAAACAAGAAATTTATTATACGTTTAGTGTTGAGCATCCACGTGAAATGAATATAGGAGGTTTGTAATGGCTACTGGCGCTATGAAAAAAATCGCGGTACTAACTTCGGGCGGGGACGGTCCCGGCATGAACGCGGCCATTCGCAGTGTTGTACGCTGCGGCCTTCATTACGGACTTGAAGTCTGCGGGGTGATGAGGGGTTATCAGGGATTGATTGACGACGATATCGTTGAGATGAATCACCGGTCGGTTTCAAACATCATCAATCACGGCGGGACCATTTTAAAGACCGCAAGGTCCAAGGAATTCGCCACTGATGAAGGTAAACAAAAAGCCGTAAATGTTTTGAAAAAGCATAATGTTGACGGATTGGTTGTCATCGGCGGGGACGGTTCATACCTTGGGGCCAGCCGATTATTTCATCAGTTCGGATTTCCGACGGTTGGGTTGCCCGGGACCATTGATAATGACCTGCACGGCACAGACCAAACTATCGGGTGTTCAACGGCCATTAATACCGCTTTGGAGTCTATTGATAAAGTCAGGGACACCGCGCAAAGTATGGAACGCATATTTGTCATTGAAGTCATGGGAAATAAATCCGGATATATTGCCATGGAAGTAGCCCTGGCCGCCGGTGCTGAGGATGTGATTATTCCCGAGCAGGAATTTGATTATGAAGGCATGTACCAAGAAATTGTTGAAGGAAACAAAAAAGGAAAAATAACCTGGATCGTTTTAGTTGCCGAGGGCGCTGGCAAAGCGCAAACGGTTGCCGATACCATTACAAAGGCCACAGGTTTAGAGACGCGCTGTGTTGTTCTTGGTCATGTGCAAAGAGGCGGAGTTCCCAGCGGCCAGGATAGAATTTTAGCAACCAGGTTAGGAGCGGCGGCCGTAGATCTTTTGCTAAACGGAATTTATGGAAAGGCCGTCGGTGTTTTGCAAGATGAAATCAACGTCATCGATCTTGCTGATGCTAAAAAGAGACATTTCACTCATTTGGATGATCTTTATCAATTGTTGAAAATATTAACATAATTTAAAAGGAAGGAAATTCACATGGCAAAGATTTATTACGACAAAGACGCAAATTTGGCAGACATTAAAGACAAAACCATTGCAGTGGTCGGTTACGGCATTCAGGGCCGCGGCCAGGCTTTGAGTTTACGCGATAGCGGGTTAAAGGTTATTGTTGCCCAGCGCAAAGGCGGGCCAAACTATGACCAGGCTATTAAGGACGGATTCAAGCCGGTCGAAGCCGATGTTGCGGCCAAACAGGCCGACGTGATCCAGATGGTGGTTCAAGATCATATCCAGGCCGAGCTTTATAAACAATCAATCAAAAAACATTTAAAGGCCGGCAAGGCGCTCATGTTTTCGCACGGTTTTAATATTCATTTCGGCCAGATCAAACCGCCCAAGGACGTTGACGTGTTTATGATTGCGCCCAAAGGTCCTGGAGCTCTTGTCCGTCGGCAGTATGAAGAAGGCAAAGGCGTTCCATGTTTAGTTGCTATCCATCAGAATGCGACGGGAAAAGCCCTTAAAATCGCGCTGGCCTATGCCAAAGGCATCGGCGGCACGCGCGCGGGTGTTATTCAAACGACTTTTAAAGAAGAAACTGAAACCGATTTGTTCGGTGAACAAGTTGTGCTATGCGGCGGTGCCAGTGAACTTGTCAAATCTGGTTTTCATACGCTTGTGGATGCCGGATATCAGCCTGAGATCGCGTATTTTGAATGCCTGCATGAGCTAAAACTAATTGTCGATCTAATTTATGAAACTGGTATCCAGGGAATGCGTAAACGCGTTTCCGATACCGCTGAGTACGGTGATCTATCACGCGGCAAGCGCATCATCAACGATCGTACGCGTAAGGAAATGAAGAAAATCCTAGCGGAGATCCAAAAAGGAAAATTCGCGAAAGAGTGGATGAAAGAAAATAAACTAGGGCGTCCTAATTTTACGAAATGGCGCAAGGAAGCGGATAAAGACATTATTGAAAAAGTCGGCCGTGACCTGCGAGAGATGATGCCCTGGATGAAAAAATAACGACCGATACTCCATCTGACTGCACCGTGACCAGTGCTGGATGGCTGGTCAAAGGGAATCCCTATACGGTCACATGGAGGATAAGAATATGGCTAAAGAAGATAAAGTTTTAATTTTTGATACCACCTTGCGCGACGGGGAACAAGCGCCCGGCGCCAGCATGAATCCTAAGGAAAAATTGGAAATTGCCTTCGCTTTGGAGCGTTTAGGCGTTGATATTATTGAAGCCGGTTTTCCTGTGGCCTCGAAAGGTGATTTTGATTCTGTCAAAAACGTTGCCAAACACATCAAGCATTCCATGATCTGCGGATTGGCCAGATCTTTGAAGAATGATATTGACGCGGCGGCTGATGCGGTCAAGGGTGCCAAACGTCCGCGCATCCACGTGTTTTTGGCAACATCCAAGATTCATTTGCAATATAAGTTCAAAAAGAAACCGGACGAAATTTTGCAGATCGCCGTTGATGCGGTTAAATACGCCCGCGGCAAGATTGATAACATTGAATTCTCGCCGGAAGACGCGTCACGCTCGGAAAAAGGATTTTTGTACAGGGTGCTTGAAGCTGTTATTAAGGCAGGGGCAACCACTGTCAATATTCCGGACACCGTCGGATATGCCACGCCGTTGGAATACGGACGGTTAATTGCGGATATTAAAAACAATGTTCCCAATATCGGTAAGGCGGTTATATCCACGCATTGCCATGATGATTTGGGTTTGGCTGTTGCTAATTCTTTGGCCGGCGTCCGTAACGGCGCCCGTCAGGTGGAATGCACAATCAACGGCATCGGCGAGCGGGCCGGAAATGCTTCCATGGAAGAAATTGTCATGGCCTTAAAAACCCGCGCTGATTTATTTGGATGCGCCACGGGAATTAACACCAAAGAAATTTACCGGACATCTAAATTGGTGAGCAAGGCAACCGGTTTTGTCGTTCCGCCGAATAAAGCCATTGTCGGAGCGAACGCCTTTCGTCATGAATCCGGCATTCATCAGGACGGGATATTAAAAGAACGTTCAACTTATGAGATCATGAGCCCGGAAGATGTGGGCGTTCCTGCCGCCGGAGGTTTGGTGTTGGGAAAACATTCCGGCCGCCACGCGTTTAAGGATCGGTTGAAAACTTTAGGTATTAACGTCAGTGACGCGCAATTGAATCTTGCCTTCGAGCGGTTCAAAAATTTGGCGGATAAAAAGAAACAAGTTTTTGATGAAGATTTAATGGCTATTGTGGATGATGAATCAAAAGCCTTTCATCAATTTTGGAGTTTAAAAGAATTGTTCATTACGAGCGGTACAAACATTGCCCCGAAAGTTAAAATTGTTTTGGAAGCTAAAGGAAAACTCATCGCGAAAGAATCAACCGGCGACGGACCAGTGGATGCCTGTTACAAGGCAATAGAAGCCGCGACCAAACGCAAGGCCAAATTGCTTGAATATGGAATTCAGTCGGTGACCCAGGGGAAAGATGCCCTTGGGGAAGTCACGGTTAAAGTTTCTGTCGACGGAAAGAATGTGATCGGCCATGGAGCGAGCACGGATATTATCGAAGCCTCGGCCAAGGCGTATTTAAACGCGATTAATAAAGCGATCGCGCAGGAGAGTATCAAAAAATGAAGGGTACACATGTACACAAGAACACAGGTACACAGGAACGCATGCGCTCATGTGAACGTGTGTACTTGTGTGCATGTGCTTTTGTGTACTTGCTATGAACGACCAACCTCCCGTCATTTACGGAATTATCGGAAATCCACTCAGCCATACGCTTTCTCCATTAATGCATAACGCCGCCTTCAAGGCTTTGAAGGTCAACGCGGTGTATAAGCCTTTCCCAATCGAAGAAGATGAGCTTAAGCTTTTTCTTGAGGATTTAAAAGAAGCAGATAATCCGATTCTTGGATTAAATGTGACAATTCCTTATAAAGAAAAAATATTGCCGTTTATGGACGGGGCCAACGCGTTTGCTGAAAAAGTCGGTGCCGTTAATACCATTGTCATTAACCGGCAGAGGAAATTATTTGGATATAATACCGACGGACCAGGCTTTCTCTCGCATCTCAAAGAATCTGGGTTTAGCCCGGGAGGCAAACGCATCGCAATTTTAGGAGCGGGAGGGACAACGCGGGCCATTTTAAGTTCGCTCACACTTTTTGATGAACGCCCGGAAAGTATTCGTTTATATAATCGCACGCTTTCAACGGCCAAAGAATTGTTGGAAGACTTAAGCCGCCGCCTGGATATGAGTCTGGTTGAAGTGGTTCCGACTGTTGATGATTTGAATATTGAATTGGCTGATTGTTTGATTAATACAACATCCATCGGATTAAAACCGACGGATGAATGCATTGTTGACCCCGATATGCTGCATAAAGAGATGTTTGTTTATGACGTCATTTATAATCCAGGTGAGACCAAATTGTTAAAACTTGCCAAAGAAAAAGGGGCCCAGACCGTCAACGGTTTGGGGATGCTGTATTTTCAAGGCGTCTTATCTTTTCAGCATTGGGCGAATCTGCAATTGGATGAACGAGTGAAAACAATTATGCGTCAGGCTCTTGAGAAAGGGGTTGGTCATGCCGGAACTTGAGGGGCTTCTCGCTTTTTGTTTTTTCGCGTTTGGGGCTATCATCGGCAGTTTTTTGAATGTCTGTATTGTGCGGTTGCCGCACGGTAAATCCGTTGTATTTCCTGCGTCGCATTGCGTCCAATGTCAGAAAGCCATTGCCTGGCACGATAATATTCCGCTTGTCAGTTATCTTTTTTTGGCCGGTTGCTGCCGTTATTGCCGCAAGGGAATTTCAGTCCGTTATTTTATTGTTGAATTGATTACGGCTTTGAGCTTTCTGTTGTTTTATAAATATTTTGGTTTTCAAATTATTTTGCTTCCCTATTTGATTATGATGTGCGGATTTATTGTTGCTACATTTGTAGATTTTGAACATCGGATTATTCCCGACGAGGTTTCCATAGGCGGCACGGTGGTTGGTTTTGTGATGAGCTTTTTTATACCGCAATTGCATGGCCAGGATGTTTTTTGGAAAGGCGGTTTATGGTCGTTGATTGGTCTTTTGGTCGGTGGGGGATCGATTTATTTAATGGGTATTTTGGGAAATGTTATTATTCCAAGATCCAGACGGAAGATCGATAATATTTTAAAGGAAGAGTTTTTACAGGTGATGAGCCCTATTAAGGCGGAAGAATTTGAAGGAGTATGGAAAGATTTAGAACGATCTGGATACATTGTGATTAAAGAAGAATCCGCCGACGTTTTGGATTCGTTTTGGGATATTAAACGTGCCGCAGATTTA
>JAHFGF010000091.1 GCA_023247595.1 Candidatus Omnitrophota bacterium | reverse complement strand
GCGAGATTATTAAACTTGCGCACCGTCTCGGAAGCCCCTTGCAAATTCTGCTCTCCGATATTCATATGATGATCGGTCACATCCGGATTATTCAATTCCCCTCGGCCGATTGAAAAAACTTCAGCGCCACCTTTGAAAAAGTTCAAAAACATGCCGTTGATAATGGCCTTGGTCTTTTTCATAGTATCGATGACATCGTTTTTACTGGTCGAATCCGCAGGCACGCCGAAAATCGCGATGGTTCCACGAAAAACACGATGGGCCAGTCTCGCTACAAAATCATCATCCGGATTAGCCCCGTGGATATTCATGGTCATCGAACCTAAAGCAACAGCTCCAAGTTTGGACCAATACCCTTCGCCTGTCTGATGAAGCGCCGCATTCGGATCGCCCAGCACAACCGTCGGCGGCCCCAAACGGGCCCAATGAGGACGACCGCTCCACAACCGATAAAAAACTGTGGTCATAAGCCACGGAGCGAATAATGTTAATACTCCGTCGATGGTTCTAACTAAGAACGATCCGAAATCCTGAAGCGTGGGACCAAACTGCATTCCAGACATCGTTAACATATTTTCAATAGGAGCCGCAAACCAAAATATCGACATAACAAAAAGCCTAAAGATGATGTTATTAACAATTCCTGTTTCCGCCATAGTTTTTCCCAGAGCATGACCATTACCCACAATATCTTGAGACACTCCGAGATAAACATCTTCCATCATTTTCAGATTTTTCTGATCACTTGTCCGCAGAACAGCCAAAAGGACCTGCGCAATAACACGTTCATTAATTCTTTGCATGTTTTGGATGGAAACGCCGCCCAGCATCTGAGAAATCAACGCCTCCCAGGCTGAATTTTTTTCCAAATCCTTCCAAAGATTCAAAAGCATTAATTGCGCGACGGGATCTGCATCCGGCCCGTTGTAACGCACGGCTTGATTAACGATAGATTTGATATCGGATTTAACATCTGCCATTGTCTTTCTCTGCATGGCGCTTTGATTTTCTTTGATTATCCTCTGGATTGCCGACTGTAAATAGCCGTCGTTTATTCTTTCCATCAAATTCCGGCGGATTGTCACGCCATCAATCTGCCTGCCTTTGTCGTCAAACCCGGTTAACCGTCGAGCATCGTCGTACATTTTGTCACGCAATTCCTTAAGCCGTTTGATATCCTCTGAATTGACTTTCATACCCCAAGGACTTTGTTCTGGAAATAACTTCTCCATCCCTTCAGCTAAATAAAGGGCCAGTTCAATTTGATGGGCAAAGAGCATCACTTCCCCTACCGAGTTTGCCTCCGCGGGATAATAATTTCCCGTCACAAAAATGTGTTTGGTAAAAGGCGAATTAGGCTGAAATTTCTGCCCCAGCGACATAGCAATCAAATTATCAACTCTCGAGGTCATCGCATAGATATTCCCCGGCATGAGCTGTTTTAAACGCCGGACAATGCCGCTGCTGGGATACGTCGTCCCGGATTTAGAAATAATCATCCCTATCGTAGAACGGCCGACCCGATGCTCCCCGCTTAAATCAAAAGCTTTATTAGCCGAGGTCGCCCAAATTTTCATTTTCGGAAAAACGACTTTCATCAACTCAACAAAATTTTCTCCAAACCAAAGTGAATCTTCATAACCGGCAATAAACATATCCGTTTCACCAGCGTCAAGACTACGGCCTTGTTTTTCTAATTCGCTTTGCGATCCGTTCTTTTTTGAGGACATCAATTTACCGGCAATGTTTTTCAAGAATCCAAGACCTCGAATAGAAAGACCTTCTGCTGCCCTCTGTCCTTGTTCGGCTTGACCATCATCAGAAGAAATTGCCGCATTTTCTCTCTCAAACTCTTCCCATTCAGACCAACTTTGCAATTGGGTGATGTTGCCGTTAATGACGGCATCGACGATGGCTATTATCTCAGCATCCATTAAAATTTTTAATTGCGCGTCAATTTTTTTGCGCAGCAACAACACCATTTCTGTTTCATCAAGCTTTCCTGATGTTATTTCTTGGGCCATATTTCCGGCGAGTTTACTCACAACGGCATCTAAACGGCTTTTTAAATAATCAACAACTCTTCCATCGGCCTGAAGGCGGTTGCTTAGCTGGGCGCTGCGGCGATTGGCTTCTCTGGCATCACACCCTCCCTGCCCCAAGCATTCCGTTGATTTCTCAAAAATTCGGGAAATCAAACTCCCTTGCGCTGCTCCGTAAAATTCGCTGTTTTCTTTGATAAAGCGTTCCAAATGCCTGGAAACTATTTTCTCTAATAATGATTCCGCGGATTGACGATTAAAAGAATTCGGGTCCGACCAGCTTTGCCGCGCGGATCGCACTTCTTTTGGTATCGACTGGATGTCTGTCATCACAATATTGTCAGGATCTTTATAACTGATTTGCGGCGACCAATATGGGTTGGAAGCATCCTGAGGAAATTGCTGTTCAGATATTTCCTTAGGAGTCATTGTCCGATTTAACGCAAAGGAATAAACCTTCATTGTGATCGGATTAGCGCTGTTTGGATCGGGATTTAAATTGACATCTGCCATCTGTCCTGGCTGTTCAGGATTGATAAAAACCAAATCATCCATTTTACCCTTTGAACCAAAAGCATATTGAAGTGTAGAGTGTTCCGAACTAAATGTAACCAGGCGTGATTTCTGGTTATAACCGATAGTCAGACCCTGGTCTGATGAATAAAGCGAAACGCCGTTCAGTTCTTTCGATGTCCGCACCGCTAGACCAAAACTTCCTTGCGACCGACGGGCAAATTGTTCAACCGCTGCCGCGCGGCTTCCAGTAAAAAACATTTTTACAGCCTCGTCCACAAATTCGACAATATTTTCTTCATTGACGTTGCCGACTTTGAGCAAAATTTTCCCGACTTCAGAATTGATTCGTAAATGCTGCCCAAAAGCTTCTTTAAGATCTTCCTTGAAAGCTTCAAGGGCATTGAGCTGATACTGCAAACTTGGATAAGCATTGATAATGTCCTGGGTGACCCACAAATCCGTGAAGGATTTATCTGGTTTATTTAACCGAGGACGCAAAAGCCTTTTCGCATGGCGGGCAAAAACCGACTGGAACGCCTCGCCTAATTTTCTTTCTTCATCAGCGCTCAGCATAACGCTTAGAGCATGCTCCAGCCTTTTGCGGGTGAGCAATTCCATTTCCTTATCAGTCAATCCCGACGCTGCTTCAAGATCATGATTGATCAAGCGATCAACGTAAGCGAAACGCGCCGAAGATAACCAATCGCCCTGCGTTAAAAGATAGTGGATCTGCAAAGCCAGCGGCGGAGAATCGCCGGGCGGCAAGGCCTCATATTTTACTTCTTTAACTTCTTTGCCGGTTTTAGGATCTTTCTTATTAGTCACGACTTTATAATTTTTCGGCATGCTAAAAATTGCTGAAAAAAGTTCTCTGATCTGACCGGTATCGTATTGACGCCCCCAGATGCTCCAAGCATCGTTGTCGCCATTATGTCCTATGGCCACAAATATATTGGTCATTTTCCTGACCCATGATCCGTTATTCAGCGTCCAGACATCGTGTTCCTCTTGAACGCCCATATGCGGATGCGACGCTTCTCTGGTTACTTTTCCGCCGGTGGCAAAACGCACATGGCCTAAAATACCTTTAACACCCGCCACGGCTTGTACTTTCTTTTTTTCAAATCGATTGACCATGCGTAAAAATTCCTGATCCAATGCCTCAGATAATCCTTGCCCGCGTTTGTATTTCAAAACTTTGGACAAAACAGGCACCATCTGAAGATTGGAACCTTCCTCAGAGTTTTGTCCCGATGATTTTAATCCAATGGTAAATTCGCCGGCAGACTGCCCGCCGCGGATAATCAGGGCATTGATTAATTTACCAAACCCGTCGCGAATCCATTGGGGATACATTTCATTAGATTTATCCGACCATAGCGCGCCGAATATTCCGCATTCAGACCGGCCGCATTGGTCGTCGACCGCGCCTTCGGCCATGTCGCGGCTTTTGATATCCGTGGCGTAAGATCCCGCCAAAACGCTCAACGAAGAAATACCGACGGGCCCGAGTAACGGCAGCCAAATATTCATGCTTTCAATACCTGCCATAACCCCGACAAAAAACGTTACGACAAAACCGCTGACTTTAATAATCTTATGGCGCCATCCAGAAGCCCAGGTGTAAACGCTGGGATTCTGATCTCCCGACGGAGCCTTGAACCCGGCCACCAGTAACCGCGTCCATTGATTCCAGCCAAAATTAGCAAAAAAATTATTTAATGAAAGGACTTTGCCGCGTTCAGGTGAAAGAACTAGGGCTGGAACAAAATGCCCCAAAATTTCGTGAATAAAAATCTGCAAACCATACGACAAACGCGTCAAGAACGGCATAACAAGCGCGGCAATGCCCATGGCATGCGGATTCCAGTCCGTCGACAATCCGGTTAACAAAACACCAGCTCCGGCACCAAGCAAATCCATCGGCCAAATGAACCGTGATGTTTTAACAAACGCTCGTTCCGGTTCAGGTTCTTGCTCCAGCTGATACAACTCATCTTCCTCAGCAGATGCCTCTACCTTGTCAGTTTCCACAAATATTCCGGGCTTCCAGTGTTCTGTTACTTCCGGATCCACTTTTACAACATCATCTAGACGGGGCAATTCTTCCGCAGCTGTGACAAATTTAATGCCTCCCTTAGAAACCGCCCGAAAATCACTTTCTTCATCTTGAACTTTTTGAAAAGACATCTTCTTCGGACTGTCTTGTTTTTTTCTTTTAAGAGATAACAAAGCTTTTCTTGAACCCAACCATAATGTAAAGCCTCCCAATCCTAAAATAAGTTCTAATGGAAATTGCCTTAACCCCGGCTCGGTATTCACATAAGCCGTCTGTACAGGCGGCGCATCCAAATTATTTTGTAGTTGCGGCGCTGAGGGCAGAGGAGGAATCGATGGAATGACTAATCGGTCTTCAAACCGTTCAACCACATTGGCCAGTCCTTTTTGAGGAACCAATTTTGCGACAGCCCTTTCGGACAGTAATCCTTTTTCAAATTTAAATTGGCTCTCCGGCAGGATGCTCTGGACATTTTTCCCTGACGACATCCGTTCAACCACACCTTGAGGCCCCCAAAGGTTTCCGGAAAGTCCGGACTTCTCATAACCAACCGGATCCGTTTCGCGGTAAGCCACTCTCATCTGTTCGATGATGTGTCCATAGGTGTCGCCTTGTTCAACCTTAACAACCAAATTTCCCTGATTATCCAGAGAATATCCCGCCCCAAAAGCCTGCATAGGAAATACTGCGCCCAATCCTAAGACGGCGACAAATACCGAAGACGCAATAATCTTTCTGAACCAACCTTTGACCCCTTGGACAGAAGGAGTTGAAATCGTTCCGGGTAAATTTGCCGAACCAATACGCCCGTCGGAATTATCAGAAGTTAAACCATTGGACGAATTTGGCAGCCCAGCCGAACCGCCCTGCGATGTTAACAGCGTTAAATCCGTGGATACAATTACTGGAACTGCCAACGGTTTAAAACTATTAATAGCCGGGGAAGCCAGTTCCCTATATTTATCTGGCGGCGTACCCAAACCCAAATCAACAAACCCCATCCCGCCGGAGATATATTTGCGAGGTATTAATTGTTTAGTCGCTTCATCAAAATCTTCCCGGATGTAATTGTAAATACCTTTTCTAAAGGTCTCGACATACTGCTCGTAAACTTTTTCTTTTGCCCGCGGATCATCGCTGTTAACGCCATCCACCTTGCTCTGGCGAATATAAATTTTAGATAAAATACCAGTTCTTAAATTTCGCTTAAACCACGCGGCCAATATCATGGCACTATAAACCTGACGCAATGGCGCGAAATATTCGCCCTCATTAACTTCCCTGCGCAGCTCCGGAATAATGATTTCTCTGATAATATTGGAATACACCTGGTTTTGTTCAACTGGATTGGCATCTTCTCTGCCCGCCAACTGTTTTTGAGTTTTCTGTATGGCCAAATAATCCGACTCAACCATCACATCAAGTTCGCTGCTGATAATGACAGCGCCCTGTTTGTAATTGACCACATCGGCTGTTTTAGGAACGATCCATACCTTATTAAAGGTGTCGATGGGAATGTCGGTCGTACCAAACTTCTCATAAGCCTTCTGATAAACGCGGGCCCAAAATTGTTTGCCTAAAGTTGTTTCAGGATAGGTGAGCGAAGCCGTCAATTGCTTGAGGATATAATCCTGTTCCAGAAGGATTTTACCCACTTGGGTTTGGGCAAAACTTTCAGCGATGATGGCATCTTTCTCAAATGGGGATAAATTAACCCACATATCCTTTTCAGGGATTGTCAGGGCTGTCAAAAAATATTTGACCAATTGTGTTGACTCTTCTTTTAACTCCTGACCGTTGAGACCGGATGCGCCTTTGTCCACAATAAAGTCAAATCTAAGCGGGTTCTCAGGAACCAATTGAATGCCTTTAATGACCATCGGGCTGTATGAAGAAGTGGGCTGAAGGATAACCGATGTTGACGGGGTATGCCGCATCATCTGGGCAAAAGCCGGAGCCGGTATGATGGTTGTCATGGTAAAAGAGCATAAAACCACCGCGGCTAGCATTCTCATATGAAACGAAAACCGTTCCCGCCAAATGACTTGTATCATTAGTAACCCCTCCCTAAAATAAAAGTAAATGTTTAGCTTGTACCACCCAGCGATAGGCACGGTGCGCTGTGGCCTTGACGATGGCGCAAGAAGGCAAGGCGTAGATTCTCGCTGACGTTTTTATT
>JAHFGF010000090.1 GCA_023247595.1 Candidatus Omnitrophota bacterium | reverse complement strand
TGAGAATAATACTAATTTCTTTGCGGCATTGCGGTTGGAAAAATTTGCCATGTTTGTCATTCTTACTTTGATTGTGCTGGTTGCTTCTTTTAACATCATCAGCACGCTGATTGTGACTGTCACTAGCAAAGTCAAAGATATTGGCATTTTAAAATCCATCGGCGTTCCGAAAAATTCTATTCGCCGGATATTTACGCTGCAGGGTATTTCGCTTGGAATCATGGGGACGTTTTGGGGTGTTCTGGGAGGAGCCATTTTAAGTTTTCTGCTTAAAAAATATCAATTCATTAAATTGCCGCAGGATATTTATTACATTGACCATTTGCCTGTTCTTTTGCAGCTGAGTGATGTTTTGGCTATTGTCGCGGCGGCTTTGGTCATCAGTTATTTGGCAACCATTTATCCGTCGGGAAAAGCCGCGAATTTAGAGCCTGTTGAGGCGTTGCGGTATGAATGAGGCGGCAGGCGTGGACCAGTTTGACACTCTTTTGCGCCCAATACCAAAAACCGGCGGTAATCGAACAATGATACTGACAGCCAGAAATATTCATAAGAAATACCAGCAGGGTTTAAGTTCTTTGCATATTCTTAAAGGTGTTGACCTGGATATCTTGGAAGGCGATGTGCTTTCGTTAGTCGGGCCTTCCGGCGCGGGCAAGTCAACTTTACTTCACATCTTGGGCGGGTTAGATAAACCTTCCGAAGGTGATGTCATCCTTGACGGCAAAAATCTCTACAATGTCAATGACGCCCAGCGTTCGCGCATAAGAAATATCAGCGTCGGATTTGTTTTTCAGTTTTATCATCTCTTGCCCGAGTTTACGGCTTTGGAAAATGTTGCCTTGCCGGCGTTGATTTCCAATAGTAACCGCGATTCAGACGCGGCCTATCAACGCGCAAGGGAATTGCTTCAAAAAGTTGGTTTAAAAGACAGGGTCACGCATCGCCCGCAGGAATTGTCCGGCGGAGAACAGCAGCGTGTCGCGATCGCAAGGGCTTTAATCAACAAGCCGAAAATTGTTTTTTGTGATGAGCCGACGGGAAATCTGGATACAACAAACGGCGATGCGATTATTGATTTGCTCTTAGAATTAAACAAAACCGACCGCCAGACGCTTGTTCTTGTGACGCACGATGAAAAGATTGCGGCTCGGTCCAATAAAGTCATCCATATCCGCGATGGAAAATTTGAAAATTTTTAATGAAGTCGATATGTTCAATGGAAGGTTTTAGAGAAAGGTACGGTTTGTTATGAAGGTGTATGTGAATGGCGAGTTTCTAGAGAAAGACCAGGCGAAGATTTCTGTTTTTGATCACGGATTTCTATATGGCGACGGCGCGTTTGAAGGTATTCGTTCTTACGAAGGTCTGGTCTATAAATTTGATGAGCACATCAACCGTTTGATGGAAAGCCTTCACACCTTGATGATCCAGCTTCCCATGACGAAAAAACAATTGATGGACGCGGTGATTAAGACGTTGCAGGTGAATAAATTAAATAACGCCTATATCCGCCTGATTGTAACCCGCGGCGTGGGGGATTTGGGATTGGATCCGAGAAAATGCAAAGGCCATGCCGGCGTTGTTGTCATCACCGATAAAATTACGCTTTATCCCGCTGAGCTTTATCAAAAAGGGATGGAGATTATTACTGTCCCGACGGTTAAGAATCATCCGGAAGCCTTGAACGCGGAGCTTAAATCTTTAAATTATCTCAATAATATTTTGGCCAAGATTGAGGCGACTAATGTGGGATACAATGAAGCCATCATGCTCGACAGTCACGGATATGTGGCGGAATGTACCGGCGACAACATTTTTATTTTACAAGACGGCGTTCTTTCAACGCCTGTTCACGGCCGCTTAAAGGGCATCACCCGGCAGTCGGTTATTGAGCTGGCTGGTAAAAATAAAATTTCAGTTTTAGAAAGATCTTTTACTCGGCATGAAATTTTTAACGCTGATGAATGTTTTTTGACTGGAACGGCGGCGGAAATCATTCCGGTGGTTAAGCTCGACGGCCGATTGATTCGAGATGGTAAACCTGGCGCGACAACTTTAAAGTTGATGAAATGGTTCAAAGAAATGACGCGCAAGGATGGGGTTAAGTATAAGATTTAACGCTTGGTGATAGTTGATGGGTTATGGTAACCGTCAGCTATCAACCATTAACAATCATGTGGGTAGGTAGCGTGTATGCAATGTGATATCTGCGGTAAGAAAAAAGCAACGGTTCACTTAACCGAAATTGTTGATCAGCAAATGTCGGAAATGCATTTGTGCGAAGAATGCGCCCGTCAGAAAAGCGTTCAGATGGAACAGCAGTTCGGGTTAGCGGATCTTTTAGCTGGTCTGGCGGATATGGGCGCCAAAGGAACGGCGACCACTAAAGAAACAGCGGCCGCGGCTGCAAAAACAGCGGCCATCACCTGCGCTAAATGCGGAACAACCTATGATGATTTTCGCAAGTTCGGCCGGCTGGGATGCGGGCATTGCTATATTTCTTTTAAAGAACAACTGGATGCCTTGCTTAAAAAAATTCACGGGGCCAATCATCATTTGGGAAAAATGATCGCCAAATCTAAGAAATCATCGGCGGCAGTTAAAGGCAAAAAGGACGACTTGTCCTCGCTTCGCCAGGATCTTCAGGAAGCTATTCACAGAGAAGATTTTGAAAAGGCAGCCACCATACGTGACAAAATTCGTGAAATGGAAAAGAAGGATAAATAATCCATGAGATTAGATGATTTGATTAACCACACCGGGGAATGGCTTAAAGGAACGGGCCCGTACGCGCATATCGTAACGTCATCGCGCGTCCGTCTGGCGCGCAATCTGGCCAACTTTCCTTTTCCAAATAAGTCTGGTAAAAAAGAATTAGACGAGGTTTTAGAAGTTGTTGATAAAACAATTGCGCAGATTGATCTTTTAAAAGATTGCGCGAATTTCCATATCGCTGATATGGATAGCGTCGACAGGCAGTTTTTAGTTGAGCGTCATTTGATGAGCCATGACCATGCTTCCAATCCGGAAGGAAAAGGAGTGGTCATTTCCAAAGAAGAAATTCTTTCCATCATGATTAATGAAGAAGATCACTTAAGGATTCAAGTCATGCAGTCTGGATTGAACCTCACCGAAACATGGAAAATCATCAACGCCATTGATGACGCGATTTCAAATAAATTGGGTTACGCGTTTTATCCGGAATGGGGATTTTTAACAGCCTGCCCAACAAACACCGGAACCGCCATGCGCGGTTCGGTGATGATGCATTTGCCGGCGCTGGTCATGACTAAGCAAATCAATAAAGTTTTGACGGCGATTTCCAAATTGAGTTTTGCCAGCCGTGGATTTTACGGGGAAGGAACCCAGGCCAGTGGAAATTTTTATCAAATTTCCAATCAGGTTTCTCTCGGGCATAGTGAAGATGACATCATCCAAAACATCAACGGATTGATTAAACAAATCATTGAGCAGGAAGAGCAAGCCCGGCAGGCGCTTTTACTTCAAAACCGGCCGATGCTCGAGGATAAAATCTGCCGTTCGTACGGCCTGCTTAAACACGCGCATATTATTTCCAGCCAGGAGACAATCGAACTTTTATCCATGGTCAGGCTTGGGATAGACATGGGAATTCTTAAAGATGTGGGACATAAAATTATCAACCAGTTATTTTTAATGATCCAGCCTGCCCATTTACAGAAAATTGAAGGCAAAAAACTAAACGCATTTGAACGCGACACCAAACGAGCAAGTCTAATAAGACAGAAGCTAGGAGGTTAGTATGTTTAACCGATTTACTGAGAGGGCCCGCAAAGTTATTGTTTACGCCAAGGAAGAGGCCCGACGATTTAATCATGATTATATCGGCACCGAGCATTTACTCTTGGGGCTTATCCGCGAGGGTGAGGGAGTTGCCGCGGCGGTTTTGCAGAAATTAGGATTGGATCTTGAAACCATCCGTCTGGAAGTTGAGAAATTGGTGCAGCCTGGTCCTCAGACGCAGGTGTTGGGAGATATTCCGTTTACCCCGAGATCAAAGAAGGCTTTAGAGCTTTCCGCCGAGGAAGCGCGCGCGTTGGGGCATAATTATATCGGTACCGAACATTTACTTTTGGGTTTGGTCAAAGAAGGCGAAGGCATGGCCTATCGCGTTTTGTTAAATCTCGGGCTTGACCTCGGCAAATTGCGAAACGAAGTCATGGAACTTTTAGGTTCCGGCATTCCGGGGTATGGCACTCAGGAACCGGTTAAAACCGGCAAGACCCCGGCCATTGATGCTTATGGACGGAATTTAAACAAGTATGCCAAAGACGGAAAGTTAGACCCGGTTATCGGACGGAAGAATGAAATCGAACGGGTTATTCAGATTCTTTCTCGACGGACAAAAAATAATCCCGTGCTTTTGGGAGAAGCGGGTATTGGAAAAACCGCCATCGTCGAAGGATTGGCCCAGCTTATTGTCAACGGCGATGTGCCGGAAATTCTGCGTGAGAAAACCATTGTTGTTTTGGATTTGGCCATGATGATCGCCGGAACCAAATACCGCGGCCAATTTGAAGAGAGAATCAAGGCGGTCATGGATGAACTCAAGCGTTCCGGGAAAATCATCCTTTTTATTGATGAGATCCACACGCTCGTCGGCGCTGGCGCTGCGGAAGGGGCAATTGACGCGGCCAACATTTTAAAGCCGGCTTTGGCGCGCGGAGAGATCCAGTGTATCGGCGCAACCACATTGGATGAATACCGCAAATACATTGAGAAGGACGCGGCGCTTGAACGACGTTTCCAGACGATTATGGTTGACCCTCCGTCGGTTGATGAAACTATTCAAATCCTCAAAGGGCTGCGCGATAAATATGAAGCGCATCATCGCGTTAAGTTTTCCGACGAGGCTCTGGAGGCCGCGGCGAAATTATCCGACCGCTACATCTCGGGACGTTTTTTGCCGGATAAGGCTGTTGATATTCTGGATGAAGCCGGCGCCAGCGCGCGTTTAAAAGCCATGGTTGTCCCCGAAGGAATCAAAGAGCTCGAGGAGAAAATCGATCAGCTTAAAAAGGAAAAAGAAGCCTTTATCAAGAGCCAAGATTTTGAGCGCGCGGCCAAGATGCGCGACCAGGAACGCGAGGTCAGGGATCATCTTGAAAAAATGCGCAGTGAGTGGACGCAGAAAAGGGATAATATCACGCTCACCATCGGCGAGGAAGATATCGCCCGGGTCATTGCCCAATGGACTAAAATTCCGCTTGTCCGTCTGGAAGAAAAAGAAACCGAGCGTCTTTTGAAAATGGAAGAACAGATGCATTCAACGGTTATTGGTCAGGAGGAGGCGATTAGCGCGATTTCCCGTGCTGTTCGCCGTTCACGCGCTGGTATCAAAAATCCGCGCAGGCCGATTGGTTCATTTATCTTTTTAGGCCCGACGGGTGTTGGTAAAACATTATTGGCCCGCGTGCTGGCATCGTTTATGTTCGGCGATGAAAACGCGCTTATCCAAATCGATATGTCGGAATACATGGATAAATACAATGTGTCCCGGTTGATAGGCGCGCCGCCCGGTTATGTGGGTTATGAAGAAGGCGGGCAATTAACCGAAAAAGTCCGTCGGCGTCCGTATTCGGTTATTCTGCTGGATGAAATTGAAAAAGCCCATCCGGATGTCTTTAATCTTTTGCTCCAGGTCTTTGAAGACGGCCGTTTGACCGACAGTTTGGGTCGAGTGGTGGATTTTCGAAATACCATTATTCTCATGACTTCGAACGTCGGAGCAGACACTGTGCGTAAGCAAGGCTCCATGGGATTTGTCGCGCAGACAGAAAGCAATAATTATGAACAATTGCGCGACCGTCTTTTGGCGGAAGTGAAAAGGGCGTTTAAGCCTGAGTTTTTAAACAGGGTTGATGATATTATCGTGTTTAAGTCTTTGTCCAAAGAAGACCTGACCAAGATTGTTCAGTTGGAAATCAAACAGGTGGCCAATCGTCTGAAAGACAAGGGTATTGAAATCACTTTGTCGCAAGATGCGTTGGATTTCCTGATTGAAAAAGGATTTGATCCCGTATATGGAGCCAGGCCGTTAAAGCGTACGATTCAACGATATCTTGAAGACCAGTTATCCGAGAATATCATCGCGGGCCGATTGAAGGACGGATCAAAAATCAACGTCAAACGGGAAGCTGAACAGCTAGTTATTACTTAAAATATTGTGAAGCCATGGGCGTTATTGCTGGTTGGTTTGTTTGCGACGGCGTTATGTTTAAGCGCCAGCGCCGAGGAACTTTATCCTTTTGCCGGCCGGCTTAATGTTCAAACGCAGTCGCTGAGTTTGAGCATAGGCCTTCCCAAAAAACAGACGCTCATTGAAGTTTCCAAACAACTCGACCAAAGTTACTCCATAGATGTTAAATTTGAGAATCCGCAAGATTTGTTCTTTGAAAAGACAGCGCATTTAAAAGGTGTTGTCCATATTGAAAACGATGATTTGAATTCAAGAAAATTAACAGGCCGCCTCTGGAGTGAAGCAGCTGAGCCGGGCATGGCAAGCGATCTGAGCATGACATTTGAGTTGACCAATGAGGTTTTGCGGGTGAGTCAGCTTAATTCGGAAAATTTTCAGGGAACAGGCCAGATTTCTCTTTATCCGCCGTATGATTTAAATGTTCAGGGCGCTTTGCAAGAAGTTGATATTGTTCCTTTTTTAGGTTTGATTATCGGTACGCATAAAGAGATCGACGGGTTGGCAAAGGTTTCCGGAAATCTTTCTGTGGTTGGATCGCCTGTAAAACTGATGGTCAAGGCAAGCGTGGTTTCTGAAGAGGGAATGATTGGGAAGTTTTCTTACGATGTGATGTCGTTGCATGTGCAGGGTGTGTATC
>JAHFGF010000089.1 GCA_023247595.1 Candidatus Omnitrophota bacterium | reverse complement strand
ATTCTTCCAATGAAAACAAAACCAACCAAACAAAATTTCTACGACCGTTTTCCCCCATATGTCCCCTTTCTATTTCGATGGCGTGCTTCTGTCAGAAAACTATGCCGCCAAAGCCTGATCCGTTATTGGGAACACCAGGCCTTAAAAAACAATCGCCCCGGCATCACGCCTGACGACGCTGGCATCTGGGCCAAAAGCGAGCAGGGAACCTTTTCGCCGCCGTCAGAACACATCAACCGCTGCGCGTTTGACATGGAAAAAGATTTAGCGCGTCCGAACGTTAATGCCGTCGCGCAAAACCTTTCCGCTCTCAAAAAGAAAATGTCTGACAACGGATTAATGTTTTGTTCCGCCGCCGGAACATTTGTTAAGAATACCTACACGTCGCGCAATGAACGCAAGAAACTTTGGGAAGACACCTGGGTTTTGGCTCACGCGGACGTTAAGCCCTCCATGCGCGTCTTAGACATTGGAGGCGCTTCCACTCCGTTTTCATTTTATCTCGCCGACATGGGATGTTCTGTGCGTGTGGTGGACAATGACTGGGGCAATTGCGGAACGGTTTTTAACGGAAACTACGCGGCTAAAAAAATGGGTTGGGATCTTCAAACATTAGATTGGGACATCAGCCGCGGCCTGCCGTATGAAGACAACTATTTTGACAGGGTATTTTGCGTCTGCGTCATTGAACATCTGACCTCGTCGACACGGCAGTCGCTTATGAAAGAAATCAAACGCGTGCTTAAACCCGGCGGAATTGCCGGACTGACAACCGATTATGACCACGAGCGCAAAGTCATTACAACTGACAAAGGCCTGCGGTTCGGCTTCAAAAATAAATTTTATCAAGACGTGTTAAAACCGTCCGGCCTGACTTTACTCGGAAACACTGACTTGCTCGATTCAAAACCGGATGAGAATTTCTTGGGAGCATTTTTCCTGAAAAAATAAAAAGACCATTTCACTGTGTGAGCGGAAATGGTCTTTTTATTTTGCCGTTACTTCTTATGTTCGTAAATATGAACTTCCCTCTGCGGAAACGGAATCGTCATTCCATTCTCTTCCAAAGTAATCTTGCCCTTCTCTGTTAAATCGTAATAAACATTCCAATATTCCATCGGCCTAACCCAGGGCCGGCAGATAATATTCACACTGTTGTCCGCCAATTCCGAAATAGCGACAAATGGGGCAGGATCTTTTAACACCCGCGGGTCGGATGTCATGAGCCGCATCAAAACTTCCTTGGCTTTCTTCATGTTATCACTGTAGGAAATACAAAATTTCAACTCAAGGCGCCGATACGGCACATCGGTAAAATTGGTAATGTTATCGCCGGTAATTTTAGCGTTTGGAATAATGATCTTGCGGTAATCCGGGGCATTGATGACCGTGTTGAAGATTTGAATTTCATCGACGGTGCCCATAGTTCCGCCGGCTTCAATGGCATCCCCCACTTTAAACGGCTTAAAAAGAATAAGGATGACCCCTGCCGCGAAATTTGACAACGATCCCTGCAGGGCCAAACCTACTGCCAAACCCGCGGCGCCGATAATAGCCACGAGCGACGTTGTTTGAACTCCCACTTTACTAAGCGCCGCGATGATCACAAAGGCCATGAAAGCGCCGTAGAACAAATGCTTGACGAATTTAGCCAATGTCGCGTCGACATGGGTTTTAAGCAGCATCCCTTCGATAAATTTGGCTGCTATTTTGCCCAGCCATTTACCGAGAATAAAAATAAGAATTGCCGCAATGAGATCAAGCCCATAACCGATCATATAGCCATAAATTTTATCAATTGTATCCTGCATCTTGCCCTCTTTAGTAATAGACGGTTGTTACCTAAAAACGGATAAACATCTTCCAGGTGTTTCTTATTTTGTCTGATTCATTGTTTCGTTTTGCGTGGTGTCATCGTGATGATCGGCATCCTCATGCTCATGCCTGGATGACTGATGTTCGTCTTTTTTATCTAAATCATCGTCGTGATGACGCTCTTTATGTTTGTGTTTATGCTTTTTATTTTTGCATTTCTTCTCATCACACTTTTTATCTTTCTTTTCATGTTGTCCCTGCGTCCATCCGCTGTCTCGCTTAAAAGACGCATGTTCATTGGCTCTCTCATAAGCGCGTTCACTAGGCCCTTGATGACCGCCCTTACCCGCAAAAACCATTGACCCTTGGCACATCAAAACAATTAACGCTAAAACCATCATTAAATAACGCATACAAAACTCCTCTTCTTATGGTGTTACTGCTATTAATCAACTCTTTTTGTTACTTCTACCAAATGATACCCAAATTGCGTCTTAACCGGGCCGTGCACTTTGCCGACTTCTTTGGTGAACACAACCTGGTCAAACTCCGGCACCATTTGTCCGCGCGAAAATTCGCCCAATTCCCCGCCGCGTTTTCCCGACGGACACTGCGAATGGGTTTTGGCGATTTGAGCGAAATCTTTTCCGCCTTCTATTTCTGATTTTAATTTCAAACATTCAGCTTCTGACGCAACCAGGATGTGACGAGCACTCGCGCGCGGCATACGAACTCCTTTTCTAAAAACCTTCCCAGCCTTCAAGGCCGGAGAAGTTGTTGTTTATAAAATCCCTCTATACGGCTGATTTCCAGCATTAACCGCTTTAAGAAAGGCAGGAAAAATTCGAGGAGGAATAACCATTTCCGTGACCTTTTCATTGGTCACATCTTCAAAAACCATGGTCATGCCTTTTTTATGTTCATCGTCGATAAAATGCTTCACATAAATGCTGTAATGGGCGCCCAGATAATCCCATTCCACTAAATCATTGATTTTTGTCATATCAAACTCCGTTAATGAATTTATTTGATCTGTTCTTAAAATCCACCATACAGTTTACCTATTTTTATCCAGAAGACCAGAACGAAAAATCCCATTCCCCCATTCTCTACAACACCATTTGGTTAAAAGTATTTCTTTCGCAAACCAGGATCACTCCAGGAAATAATCGTCACGTCATCTTTGTTAATATACACATCCCCTTCTTCACTCACATTCCACTCCTGAAAATGCTCAGGATAGGCCGCGATGTCAACAAGGGGAAGACTCTTGAAATCTTTGGCCATTTTGTTCATTTGCTTTTCAAAGAGCGGAATGTCGCGGGACTCTTTGACAAAAATAAAATGCGCCTGACGGTATTTCTTAAAAATCTTCTCAACCTTACTGATGGACACGTTCCCGCATTCCGCCCAGAAGATCATGGTTCCGTCATAATCCTGGGCGCTTAAATCCGGCTGAAAACGGCCTTCCAGTTTGGCCTCCACTCTGATCGTCGGATAACGTTTGTGATAAAGAGCATACACCAACGCCTTGGCATACACATGAAACTCCGTCTCGAAGGACATTTTCGCAAAAACAATTTTGGTTTTACCAAAACGAAATGTGTATTTCTTATTATGTTCCGGCATTCCCGTCATAAAGACCAAAACCTTTTGTGCGCGGATCTTAAACCAGCCAAGCGCGTATCAAATTCTTCCAGCACGTTTGTTTCTGAATGAGTTGAACGCTCCGTACCTAATGCTTGCTTACCATTAATTCCTGCTAAAAAATTATCGATGCAATTGGGAAGAAACTCAATGTTGTATCCGCCTTCGAGAACGGCAAAGATATTAGAAAAATTCTTGCTTAACATGTCCCCAACATAATAGAACGCCTTTGAGGACAGACGAAGATTCAGTAAAGGGTCATGCTGATGGCTGTCAAATCCCGCGGAAACAGCGACGATATCGGGCTTGAAGGCACGTGCCGCGGTTAAGATAATCTCCATCCCTTTTAGAAAAACATCATCGCCGCTGCCGGGCGGCATGGGGACGTTAAGGGTATATCCTTGACCGGGCCCCGCTCCAATCTCTTCTTGCGATCCCCCGCCGGGAAACGCGGGATATTGATGAAGCGACGCGTAAAACACGTCATCGTATTCATAAAAAATATCAGCGGTGCCATCGCCCCAGTGTCCGTCGAAATCCAAAATAAAAACTTTCTTCCCTTGCCGGCGTTGATGTTCAACCGCAACCGCGATGTTATTGAAGATACAAAAACCTGTGGAACGCTCTCGATACGCATGATGCCCCGGAGGCCTGACCAAGGCAAAACCTTTGCTGTCCGAAGCCATGACCGCGGCTCCGACAGCCGCCACAGCCGCGTCGAATGTCCCGGGAGAGGTGACCGTGTCCTGGTCGAACGCCTCCCCGTAACGGCAAGCCTCTTGAACATAAGCGATGTATGGTTTGGGATGAATCAACGGAAGAAACTCTTGCCCGTCGATAATAGGTGTTTCCCTCAAAGCGGGATAACTCAAAAGCCGCGATTTATTTTCCGGATGGTTTCCGGTATCATGGCTTAGAAAGATTTTGTTGTAGATGATTTCCATTTAATTTTATCTTTGGGCGGGTTAACCCCATTCCAATTATCTTCGCCGACCGCCGAAGATGGATCCCAATACGCCGCGGATGATTTGTCTTCCCACTGAACTTCCAATCGACCGCGCCGCGCTTTTGGCGACCGTTGTCATTAAACTATCCGGCGGCCTTCCCCGCCGAGCGGCAGGCATCGCAGGAACAGGTTGTTCAACGCGTTTCTCTTGTTCAACAACCTTCTCTTCAGTCCGTTTCTTTAATACTTCATAAGCCGACTCGCGGTCCACAACCTTTTCATAATTTCCATAATGGATTGATTCCTTAATGATCCGCGAACGTTCATCCGCGGACACAGCCCCGGCGCGGCTGCGCGGAGGACAGACAAACGCGCGTTCAACAACAGAAGGACTGCCTTTCTCGTCTAGAAAAGAAACCAACGCCTCACCAACCGCGAGGTCAATCAATGTGGTTTCAATATTCAAACTTGGATTTTGCCGGAACGTTTTGGACATGGCCTTGATGGCTTTTTGATCATTCGGCGTAAACGCGCGCAAGGCGTGCTGAATTCTATTTCCCAGCTGGGCTAAAACTTTTTCAGGAATATCGAGCGGATTTTGAGTAACAAAATAAATGCCGATGCCTTTGGAACGGATAAGCCGCACAACCTGTTCAATTTTTTCCAATAAGGCATCCGGCGCGTCTTCAAACAAGAGGTGCGCTTCATCAAAAAAGAAAACCATTTTGGGTTTGGATAAATCGCCCACTTCGGGCAATTGCTCAAATAGTTCAGACAAGAGCCAGAGCAAAAAGGTCGCGTAAATTTTTGGTTTCAGATAGAGCTGTTCGGCGGCTAAGACATTAATCATTCCCCGTCCGTTGGACGACGTTTGAATCAGATCAAAGACATCAAGACAAGGTTCACCGAAAAACTGCTCCGCGCCCTGCGCTTCTAACTCCATCAGACCGCGCTGAATGGCGCCTACTGACGCTTTAGAAATATTGCCATAACTCGTCGTAAACTTCGCCGCGTTATCGCCGGTAAACTGAACCATGGCCCTTAAATCTTTAAGATCCAGCAACAGCATGCCGTTATCATCGGCAATTTTAAAAATAATATTTAACACGCCGGCCTGCACTTCATTTAAATTCAAAAGGCGCGACATCAGAAGCGGTCCCATCTCGGAAATCGAACCGCGCACCGGATGACCGCTCTTGCCGAACACATCCCAGAACGCGGCAGGAAACGCTTCAAACACATGATCTTTCAATCCTAAAGATTGAACGCGGTCATTAATTTTAGGATTATTCCCGCCGGGCTGGCTGATTCCGGCCAGATCGCCTTTGACATCCGCCATAAAAACAGGCACGCCTAAAAGACTAAACTGTTCCGCCATGGTCTGCAGGGTTACCGTTTTTCCTGTTCCGGTCGCGCCGGCAATCAATCCATGACGATTGGCCATCTGAGGCAATAAATTCAATTCCTGATTATTTTTTGCGATGAGCATAAGTCTCCTTCATTAATAAGACATCCAAACAACGGCCAGTATCCTATCACGACGCATTGTCCTCTTCAAGAAAGGTAATTAAAGCTCTTTAAATGAATCGATGGAGGTTTGATTTAAAAAAGAAAAGGGGTTAAGTTTAAGCCCGAAGGCATCAACCTAACCCCTCTTTTGTGGTGGGGCATCTTTTTTTCCTTGTTAGAACCGTCGAGCTCCAGCCTGTTGACGGAAAGGTTCTACAACGCGGCCGAACCTGGTCCGCTTGGCTCCGTCAACAAGGACTTTTTGGATCTCACGAGCCTGAGCGCCATACTGCCGGGCGGCTTTTACCAACTGCGCGCACTCTTCGTAACGCTCGTTGGTCAACGCATCCTGCAAATAGGCCAATGCTGTTACCTGCAGCAATTGATCCGGCCTTTGTTCTTCATTTTTGTTTTTATTTAATGTGAAATTGATTCGCATTTTATTTTCCTTTCTTAGAATCTCTCCCATTAAGGTCGAGATTTGTTTTATCGTGTTTTTTCTTTTCTCAATAAATTTTCGCTTTTTCTAAGATTCGCGAAAAATTCAATGAGGACGACCAAATTAATGCCTGACATATTTGGCGTATCCATACAATCACCTCCTTCTTAATTTTGCGCGCATGTTGTTTCATTATGATTTCCCCTCTTATCCTATTTTTGGCTCAATCGGGTCATGGGCTAAATATAATCCCAAAATTACCAAAGCCCCGCCGACAAATAAAGCTGATGTTAATTGTTCCTTTAAAAAGACCATACCGAAAATAACGGCAAATACCGGTATTAAATTCATAAACTGACTGGCCCTAGCAGCCCCGATCCGATTGATTGCCTGAAAATAAAAAATTACAGCGATCAGTGAAGGACCCAAGGCCATATAAAGCATTCCAGAAATAAATCGAAATGACTGCCAGTCCCCTGACATCGTTTTCATTTCCATAAAAGCCGGGATACTGCAAAAACCAGCTCCCATGACCGA
>JAHFGF010000088.1 GCA_023247595.1 Candidatus Omnitrophota bacterium | reverse complement strand
TATAGGCGCCAGTCCTGCGGCGAATGCCGGGATTGATATTGAATCCGCGGCTAATAAAGAAGTCGTTCTCGACGGCAGCCAATCATCGGATAGTGATGGGACAATTGCCAATTATCAGTGGATGAGGGTTCCCGACAATCAAACCGTTTGCGCCAGCACACAACCAATGTGTAAAACGCGTACCCTGGGCAGGGCGGAAGAAGCAATTGAGTTGACAGTAACGGACAATGACGGGAATACGGCCAAAGATACCGTCAGTATTTATTTTAAAAAAGGGATAACAGCCGCATGCGGCAACGGCATCGTTGAAACGGGCGAAGGGTGTGACGGCAACACAATATCGTGTTTAACTCCGAATAGTTATATCGGTGAGAAAGTTTGTAACAGCACGTGTTCCGGTTTTGGCGATTGCGTTTCAAGTCAAACCTGCGGGGACGGAAATAAGAATGGCCAGGAGATTTGTGATGGCGACTCTCAATCCTGCACGACAACAGGCGGCTATCCGGGTTCGCAGTCTTGCAATAACCAATGCACCGGTTTTGGAACCTGTACAACGGCGTTGTCCTGCGGCGACGGCGTCACGAATGGCGCGGAAGTCTGCGACGGCAACAGCCAGGCCTGCGCCACCGCGGCGGGTTACGCGGGAACGCAGGCCTGTAACGCCCAATGCAGCAGCTTTGCCGCTTGCGTAACTGCGTTGAACTGCGGGGATGGAATTTGTTCTTCTCCACCGGAAAATCCAACAAATTGTTCGAATGATTGCGCGCCTCCTTTTACCCTGACTCTTGAAGCGGAGAATATGCCGACCAAAACTACCGGAGGGGCAACAACTGGCGGTTGGACCATTTGGTCCAATGGATATATCGAGCAGTCTGTTAATTTTCCACGAACCGCAGTTTACACTTTTCAAATTAGAGCAAGAGGTACCGTGGCACAGGGAGTATGGCCTAATATGCAGTTACGTATCGACCAAGTTGTTAAATCGAACACTGCCGTTAGTTCAGGAGTTTGGACGGTATATACCGTTTCGGCGACTGTAAGTCAAGGTCAGCATAACGTTGCCATTGCCTTGACCAATAAACTTTATGCCCCGCCGGAGGATCGTACGTTGATCGTGGATAAAGTGACGATTACAAATTAAGAATGTGAATTAATATTTATCAGCTAAAGTCTCAGATATGGTTTCTTTTATTATTCCTTCCTACAATTCCCATTTAACGATCGCAAAGACGATTGAAAGTATTTTTTCTCAGAGCCGAAAGGATTTGATTGCCGATGTCATTGTCGTTGATTCGTCAGACGACGGCAAAACCAGGGAAGTATTAAAGACCTTTAGCCATGCCAATTTTAAACTCATGCTCCAGAATCAAAAGACTCCGCCGTCGGCGGGGCGCAATATCGGCGCGCGGCAGGCATCGGGCGATTTATTGTGTTTTATCGACAGCGACGTTTATTTAAATGAAGATTGGCTTAAAGTTGTGCTTCAATTTCATTCTCAAGGGTGTTTAGCCGGAGGTGGGTCCATATCATTGCCATCGTCTCAAGTGAATAATCCTCTGGCCGCGGCACAGCTTTATTTGCAATTTAATGAATATTTGGATACGGGAATTTTTCACAACCGTTCTTTTGTTCCTTCCTGTAATTTATTTTGTGAACGAAAGGTGTTTGAACGGGTGGGAGGTTTTCCAAATTTGCGCGCCTCCGAGGATACGATGTTTTGTCTGGCAGTGAACAAGCTTGAGAAAATTTGGTTTGTTCCCGACGCTAAATGTTTTCATATCTTCAGGGAAGATTGGGACGCTTTTAAAAGAAATCAACAGCTGTTGGGGAAATATGTGATGATTTATAGGCGTGAGTATTATCAAAAATGGTTTTATAAAGGAATATTCCCGGTATTGTTTTTCCCCGCTTTTTTGGCTATTAAAATGGTATGGATTACGATGAGGCTTCAAAAGTCAGGAAAGTCGCATATCAATGCTTTTCTAAAGTCTATCGGTATTTTTTTTATTGGGATCGGTTATTGGAGCATTGGTTTTCTAAAGGGCTGTTTTGAAAAAAATGAAACTGCTTGAAGTTGAATACGATAATTTAACATTTGATGAAGCATTGGTTCAGGTTTTAGACTTCGCAAAACTAGAAAAGAAAACCAACGTCTTTTTTTTAAATGCCGACTGCCTGTATAAGGCTCAGAAAGATTTGGAATACCGCGAGATTCTTAATCAGGCAGATCTGCTTTTGTCCGACGGCATTGGTCTTAAGATTGCCACAAGGATTTTTGGCGGCCGGATGAAAGATAACTGCAACGGAACCGATTTATCACCGCGGATTATTGAAAAAGCAGCGGAATTAGGCATCAAGATTTTCTTTCTGGGAGGAAAAGAAGGGGTTGCGTTAAAAGCGGCTGACCAGGCCAAAAATATGTTTCCGAAACTGCAGATTGCCGGCGCGGTCTCGGGATATTTCAATGATTTGGATTCGGTCATTGATCAAATCAATAACAGCGGCGCTCAAATACTTTTTGTCGCAATGGGGGCTCCTATACAAGAAAAATGGATTGTCAGAAATCGACAGCGGCTGAATCCAAAAATATGTTTAGGGGTCGGGGCATTTCTTGACTATCTTTCTGCTTCGATACCGAGGGCGCCCGTATGGATGAGGCGTATACATTTAGAATGGTTCTGGCGGATATTCATTGACCCTAAGCGGATGTTTAAAAGATATTTTATCGACGGGTTCTTATTTGTTTTATTTGTGATTTATAAAAGAGTAGGTGCGAAATGAAAAGTTTAAGAATAATTCCATTGGTTCTATGCGTGTGTTTATTTTCTGTTTTGGCAGGAGCCCAATCATACTCCTGGCAATTCGCCGGCTGGCACGGCGGTGGGTGTTATCCGAATTTGGTTTTTGATTCGCTTGTCAAGGGGCGCGTATATCTTGTTTCCGACATCGCGGGGATTTTCCGTAGCGATGACCTGGGTGAGAATTGGTATTTTGTCACCAAAGGCCTCGGTAGTTTGGCCGTCAGCCAGGTGGTTGTGGCGCCGTCTGATTCCAATATTCTTTATGCGGCAACCAAGAAGGGCGTTTATCTTTCTAAAGACGCTGGCGCTTCCTGGAAAGCAACAGATAATTTTAAGGGAACCATCAGTTTTGAACGTCCGGCGAGTTATCGCTCGATGGTTGTTGACCTCAAAAATTCCGGCCGTATTTGTGTTGGGACATCAAAAGGCGCGCTTTTATGTTCCAACAATTTTGGTTCCAGTTGGAATGAAGTTGAATTGGCACCAATAATATTAAAGAAGAAAGCGATCACGGCCGTGCTTTTTGACAGGCAGGGCAGGATCTATGCGGCATCATCCAGCGGACTAATCCGCTGTCAAAATGAAAAGGGAGGCTGTCAGAAATTAGATGGTCCTCAAAATATTACGGATTTGGTTTTTTCAAATAAAAATCCCGGAACGATTTTTGCAGCTGGCGAAGCGCAACTGTGGATATCTAAAGACGACGGTGTTTCCTGGCAGGCATCACAAGCGGTTTCGAAGGGAAAAATTTACAGGATTGCCGTCGATGAAAAAAGCGATCCTGCGGTGATCCACGCGGCTTGGAATGAGAACTGGAAAGGTGGCGTTGTTGTCAGTAAAGACTTTGGGCAGAGTTGGGAAAAATTTTCTACGACGGTAAATGGAGATGTTGCCGCAAACCCGTCCCGCGTGTGGGCTGACAAGAATGGAAAGATAACAGGGGTATTTATAAATCCGTTTGATCCGCGAGTCCTTTTTCGTACCGATTGGTGGGGCGTCTGGCGCAGTGATGACGGCGGCGCTAGTTGGAATGAAAAGGTTGTGGGAGCTCCGAATACTGTTGCTACAGATTTGGCATTGATGCCTAACGGTGATCTTTTGGTTGCCAGTATGGACAATGGGCTTTTGCGCAGTGCTGACGAGGGGAAGAATTATCAGATGCTTTTTCCGCTCAAGTATGACGACGCTCAATCCGGCCATGTCTGGCGGGTGGCGGTTGCGGGCGAAAGTATCATCGCGACATCTTCGCCGTGGAATAAAATTGTGAATCAGGTTATTATCAGCAGCGACGGCGGAAAGACATTTAAAATGATCCAAAACGGACTTCCGGACACCCGCCCCAAACAAAATACCATGTGGGGTGAGGGGTATCCGCGCGCGTTAGCTGTTGACCCGAAAGACTCCAATATTATTTATCTTGGTATTGACGGCGATGACGGCGGCGGGCTTTTTGTTTCCCGTGACCGCGGCCAAAATTGGCAGCGTTCCGTTGGCCAGCCTGGTTCTTTAAGGATTTATCATGCGTTAGCTGTTGACCCAACAGATTCCAAACGCATTGTGTGGGGCGCCTGCGGAAAAAACGGCGGGGTGTATGTTTCCTCAAACGGCGGTGAAAGCTTTGACCATGTGCTTAAAGACATGTCGTGGGTCTTTGATGTGCACGTTTCATCCGATGGAACAATCTTTGCCGCCGGTGACAGCGGCGGAGCAAAGTTATATGCCTCATCCAACCACGGCAAGAGCTGGTCGTTGTCCGGCGAATTCGGCCAAGGCCGCGCGCTTGCCAGCATTGCCGTTGACCCGTCCAACCCCAAACGCGTCGCCGTCGCGACAGTCAGCTGGAGTAATGAAGCGCCATGCAAAATTTTTTTGTCGGAAAACGGCGGCAAAAAGTGGCGCGACATAACCGGCGGCCTTCCCGATGGCGCGGGCGCCTCAAACATGATGTTTGACCCCAAAAGCAATTCCTTGTATATTACCAGGTACGCCGGATCGGTTTATCGGCTGAAATTTCAATAAAATGATTTAAATGAAGTTGTTTTGGGTGGTGCTTCTGTTTTGCTATGGCAGAACGCACCATTCTTGACGCATTATAGGACCTGAATAACGGAGTATGGTTTTGTCTTCCACGCATAAAAATAATAAGCCGCAAAAATCGTTTCAGCCGACCAAACGTTATTCTACTCGCCAGATTATGGAGTTGACGGAAAAGCGCCGCAAGCAGATGGATGAAGAGGAACGGTTGAAACTGCTTTTGAAAGCGGAACCGAAAAGCGACGCGCCTGAAACTATCGAAGCCAAGCCCACGGTTGAAGCTAAGAAATCAAACACAGCAATTGATACGCAAACGGTTGAACAGCCGGCCGCGTTTGATACTGCAATTCGTTCTCCTCAAGATTTTTCCAAGCCAACAGAAAAATCAGTTGTCACGGACATGCCCGTAGAGGTTCCTGCGCAAATTGCGCGGCCGCCCGAAGCCATTGTGCCTGACGGTAAAACCGTTGCGGGTTTATTTAGGCCGGCTGCCCAAAACTCGACGGAAGAAAAAGTGACACAGCTCATAACCCAGGAATTTAATAAAGCGGTTGAACATATTTCTTCGCGACCCGTTATAATCCAGTCCGAAGTTTCTCCATCTGCGCAAGCGCGGGTTCCAGCTCCCCGCGTAGTTCTTGATTTTTCTTTTGACTCGCCCAAGGCAGTCGTCCCTGATGCGCCGCGGAAGGAACAAAAAGTCAGCTCTTCAAGACCGCCAATAAAAAAGATTCTTAGTTTTGCTTTGGAAACAATTTTTTATAGCTCGTCCTTTGTCCTGTTGGCCCTCATGATGATTCATTTGCTGCAGGTCGGCTGGAAGGAACATTTTTATGATCAAAGTCCTTTTGTTTTTATGATGGCGCTCACCATGTTTTGGTTAAGCCGCAAGAATATTGTGAAACGGACGCATTGGTTTTGGGGAAGCGCGGTCATTATTGCCGGCGGTATCGGGGTTTTTATCGCGGCCGCGTTAGAAGGGCATTCGTATATCGAACTGGCCAGTTTTTTAATCGTGTGTTTCGGTTTATTCTTGTGGCGTTATCAGGAAGAATGCGCGTGCCGGTTATTTTTTCCTTTAATTTCGTTTTTGTTTATCTTTGCCCCGCCGGGTAACTGGGAGCAGGTTACGATCACGCCGTTAAATGAATGTGTTTATCAAATCAGCGCGTGGTTAATCAATTCACTGCACATTTCTGTTCATAATGACGGCCAGCAGTTTCATGTGGCGGGAGGGGCTATTTATTTTGCGGCGGATCCCACAACCTTCCGTTCAATCACAGTGGCCGCGGTTCTTGCCATCGCGTGCCTTTCGTTTCAGAATCTGGCAACAACGTGGAGCATTGTCTTATTCGGATCGGTAATCTTTTGGGCTTTATTAGGGAATATCGTCCGCGTGACATTGACCGGATTGATGCTGGAGAATTTCGGGCTGGAATATGCCTCAATGTTTTATTCGGATTATTCCGTTTTCGTTGTCATGGTTATCCTGTTGGCAGGTATAACGCTGACCTCCGGTTTGTTGCCGCACAAAGAAGACTTTGAATAAACTTTTGATATGAGGTTTAAATCATGCGTATTTTAGTTGTTGATGATGAAAAGAAAATTGTCAGTTTTATCCAGCGGGGGCTTAAGGAAAATCATTATGTGGTGGATGTGGCCTATGACGCGGACACCGCGTTGGAAACAGCGGAAATCAATCCATATGATTTGATCATTCTCGATATTATGCTCGGCGGTAAAGACGGCGTTGCCGTCTGCCAGGAATTGCGCAAGAATAAGGTCAGCACTCCGGTTTTAATGCTGACCGCCCGCGATTCGGTTAAAGATAAAGTGCGCGGGCTTGATGCCGGGGCGGATGATTATTTAACCAAACCTTTTGCCTTTGATGAACTGCTCGCGCGTGTCCGGGCTTTGTTAAGACGAGAATCCAGTGAAAAGGTCAATATTCTGAAAGTCGCTGACCTGGAACTCAACCAGCTGACTAGGGAAGTCAAACGGGATTCTAAAGCGGTTACTTTGACAGCCAAGGAATACGCTTTACTGGAATATTTTATG
>JAHFGF010000087.1 GCA_023247595.1 Candidatus Omnitrophota bacterium | reverse complement strand
ATTGTGATTTCGTTCAACGAGCCCGCACACAATTCCTCTAATAATTCTTTAAAGAAATTGTGTAGGTCTCAATTCACGTTCATCCCAACCCTCACACTTGAGCCAGGATTAGATTGAACGCACGTTAATTTACAAAGGGAGCGGCCGTAACAAGACCGCTCTCTTTGTTTGTTACGAAAGCTTTAAGAATTCCAAGAGCTCACTGGGTTTTGTGTAAGCGTTTTCTTGCCAGAGGCCCTAGGTTCTTGTTTGTTATGAGCCTGATGTTATAGTTGAATTGGTAGAACAGGTTGATTTGATGCGCTACTATGTGTGGTCATAAATCGTTCTTTTATATTCCTTTTGAGTGGGTTTTAGCATTTAGTCCTGGATGTGAACATTTAAGGCAATGCGTGATATGAAGCGATTGGTTGAACTTGTTGTTGATGATTGAAAGAAGCTATGGTGGTCGGGACATAAAGAACCGTTCTTTATGGACCGCTAAAATTACCGCCTTATAGAGGAGGGATGTTCGTATGGATACATTCATCCTGAGTTCAGTAAGGGACATGGTTACAACCGTAACAAGTTATATTCCCACGTTTTTAACAGTAATTAGTGTGCTCGTCTTAGGTTGGGTGACAGCAAGAGTTGTCAGCAAAATCGTTGCCCGTCTTTTACGAGAAATATATTTTGATACCCTGTGTCAGCATTTGGGATTGGCTGGCATTTTAAGAAAAGGCGGTATCAAAAGTTCTTTTAGCGATGTTATCGGTTGTCTGGTTTATTGGGTTATGATGATCACGGTATTGGCCACAAGCATTAAAGTATTCGGCCTTCCGTTAGTTGATGACATGCTAAATCGTCTGTTTAGTTATGTTCCAAGTGTCATTAGTGCTGTTTTTGTTTTGATCTTTGGTATGATTCTAGGCAATTTTATTTCCAGCCTAGTTAGGATTGTTGCCAGCAATACAGATATCCCGCGGCCCGATATTATGGGAATGCTCACGAAATACGCGATTGTCTTGTTTGCGGTGACTATCTTCCTACATGAAATTGGCTTGGGCGGTTTGGTTACAGGAGCCAATTTAAGTACAGTATTTACAAGTATCTGTCTCGCTTTAGCCTTAGCTTTTGGCTTGGGTGGGCGTGATACGGCAGCTAAGTATATTGACCGATTAAAGAGATAATCAGTAGTTTGTCAGAATGGGCAGTGCTAATGCGCTGCCCATTCATTTTTGTTAAGTTAAGTGTTTTAACACTTTTGGAACCGCCCCCGCAGCCTAAAAATCAGTTGTCTCAAGAAAAGATTATGTTATACTATGAAAACTTTCGGGATGGGAATATCAATATTTACCGCTTTTTATATCGGGCGGTACCAAAAAGACATGCGAATCATACTGTCACCTGTAAATAGCAGATCTTTGAAGATGCTCTATGGATTATTCGTATGATAAACATCATGATAAGCGCCAATATCCCCGGCATCCTTTTAAACAAGCGGTCAAATATCAAATTGGAGAATACAGTTGCCCTGACGGTAGTTTATCCAAAGATTTAAGTCAGGGCGGGATTTGTTTGACTGTAAGCCAGTTTGTCCCTGTAAAAGGTTGTGTTGTTTTATATTTACAACGCAGTCAAGAATCCAAAGTTATCGTCGTAAAGGGAACAGTCAATTGGATTAAAATGCTGCCCGAGTCTGACCGGTATCAAATCGGCGTGCATTTTGAAGGATTGGATGAATCTGTTCAAAGAGAAGTAAACAACATCATTGTAGCATTGGGTTAAAGTTAGTTCGTTTTGAAAGGAGTTAATAAAGTATGGCTGAAGAAAAAAAAGTTGCGGTCGAAGAGGTAAAAAATTGCCCGGCCTGTAAAAAGGTTTTAAAAAGATCGCGCCGGTTTTACCGCAACGGAGCTTATTATTGCAACAATACATGTTTTCGTACCGTTCAAGAAAAGTTGTTGCAAGAAAAAGCCGCTGCTAAAGAGGCTGCTGCTGCCACCGAGGCAGGGGCTGCATCAGAAGGCAAAGGTTAATTAAGATGCAAAATGATTCTTCGTCAAAGGAACGGCGTCGAAGTCCGCGTCTGGAGCACACTGTTCCGCTGAAACTATCAAGCGGCGACATTGATATTGTTACGGAAACGAGAAATTTAAGTTCTTCCGGAGTTTGCTGCCGGGTCAGCGCTTATATTGAGCCCATGACCAAATTAAAAATCCATTTACTGCTTCCGGTTAAAAAGAATAACCGGACGTCTACTAAACGGATTTCTTGTCAGGGGGTTGTTGTTCGGGCGGAGTCAGTTCCTGATCATAATTATTTTAATGCCGCGATTTTTTTTAATGATATTCAGCCCAAAGACATTCAAGCGATAGCTGATTTTGTCGACCATATGTTGGACGAATCCAAAAATCCTAGTCAATAGGAATACCAAAATGGAAAATTCGTTGAGTTTAACCGTGACGCCTTTTCAAGCTGTATTGGCGCTGGCATTTCAAATTTGGATGATTGTCTTTCCGATTATTTTAATTCGAAAGATCAATTATCTGACAGACCTGTTGAATGATCATTTGGATCAACATCAGGAAAATTCTTAAAAAGGTATGATGCATTATGCCCGAAACGCAGCACGGGCGGCAACAAATACCCATCATTTATGAAGATCAGGTGTGCGTGGCCTTTGATAAGCCGCCGGGTCTTCTAGTTGTTCCTGCCGATGATCAAAAAACAACCACACTCACCGATATCGTTAATAAGCAGTTTGCCAGCCGAAATTCTGTGCCAGAACTTCAAAATCCAGAACAATACCGTCTTCATCCGTGCCACCGGCTGGATCGGGATACGTCCGGCGTCATTCTTTATGCCAAGGGAAAAATACACCAGAAAATGTTCATGGAAGTGTTTAATCAAAAAAAAGTGGTCAAACATTACACGGCGTTTGTGCATGGCTGTCTAAATAAAAAATCGGGCGAGATTCGAAGTCAAATTAAAGATTTTTATCAAAAGAAATTTGCTGAACATTCCATGGGCAAGCCGGCCATCACGCAATACAAAGTTATCGAAATCCGAAAAGATTTCTCGATTGTTGATGTTGTTCCGGTGACCGGCAGGACAAATCAGATTCGTATTCACTTTGCCCAGATCAAGCATCCGTTGGTCGGCGAGGACCGCTATGCTTTTCGCAAAGACTTTCTATTGAAATTCAAACGGACGGGCTTGCATGCCAGGGAACTGGAGTGGTATCATCCTTTGCTGAAAAAAAATGTCAAAGCCTCGGCTGAACTGCCGGCTGACATGACAAAATTTATTGTGTCGCATTAGAAGAATATCCTTTTGTTTTTTAATATTGATCGTGTTTAATCATCAACAAAGAGAATGGAGTTGCTATGAATGACCAAACGATACGTGAATTGACTGCCCAATGCCATGCCATCGCCAAGGAAAAAGGTTTTTGGGATGAGAAAAGAAATATCGGCGAGGCATTGATGCTGGTCGTAACCGAACTTGCGGAAGCCATGGAGGGCCATCGTCATCAGGATGATGCTAATTTTCGCGAAGAATTAGCCGACGCCTTTATCCGGTTGTTTGATTTGTGCGGTGGTTTAGGGATTGATATTCAGGCTGAGATTAATAAGAAGAGCGAAAAAAATAAAACCCGTCCCTATAAGCACGGTAAAATTTGTTAATGACAGGTGCATTTTTTGATTCAATAATCATTCTCAAGATTATTTAAGGATGGCTGACCTATGCTGACACGATTATTCAATCAAAGATTTTGGTTGTTGGGATTGCTGATATCTTTGACGGGGTGCGCGAGCTTGAACCTTCCGAGTTATATCCAGGCGGAAAATCCTTATAAGAGAACATACTATGGTTCGTTTCAGGAAGTTTTAGAGGAAGTCCGTGCCGGCATCATCGCGGAAGGTTGGCAGATTTCCAAGGAAGTCGACCCTGGCCAATATGAACGCAATCCCTTGGTTGCCGACGGGGATAAAGATCATATTTTGATTTTTTCTAATGTCCGGAATTTTCAGCGCGGCATTTATAAAAAGTTAGTCCAGCTGAATGTCTATGTCAACCGGACCGCTGAAGGTGTTGAAGTCGATCTGCGTTACCGGTCGGTCAAAAATTTTTATCTGTTTAAGATCAATTCCTATCGCAATGATAAAGCAGTCAAGAAACTGCTGGATCGCATTGAGCAAAAGCTGCTGTTGAAAAAATGATGACCGCATGTGATGCAGACATTTAATTTAAAAAGCCCTTTTAAAATAGTCGATGAACAGGACAGGGCTGTCGTCGATTTGGTCAAGGGAATTGAATCCCAAATTCCGTCGCAGGTGCTGTTAGGCGTGACGGGAAGCGGTAAGACTTTTACGTTGGCCAACGTCATTGCGAAAATCAATCGTCCCGCCTTGGTGATTTCCCACAATAAAACTCTGGCGGCTCAGTTGTATAGTGAGTTTAAGAGTTTCTTTCCGCATAATGCGGTTGAATATTTTGTCAGTTATTACGATTACTATCAGCCCGAAGCTTACATTCCGCAAACCGATGTTTATATTGAAAAAGATTCTTCCGTCAATGACAGGCTGGACCGGCTGCGTTTGGCGTCGACGACTTCACTCATGTCCAGACGGGATTCAATCATTGTTGCCAGCGTTTCCTGTATTTACAATCTCGGTTCGCCGGATGATTATAAGGAATATCTGGTCTATCTAAAAAAAGGCCAGACCATGGACAGGGATTCCGTGTTGGCTAGTTTGATCGGCATTCAGTACGAGCGCAATGATTATGAATTTACCCGTGGCAAGATGCGTGTGCGCGGGGATATCTTGGAAGTCTATCCGGCCTACCGCGAAGATGCTTTACGGATTGAGTTTTTTGACGACACCATTGAACGCATTTCGCAAATCAATCCGGTTTCCGGCGAGCGGATGGCGGAATTAGAACAAGTCGCTATTTATCCGGCCAAGCATTTTATTGTTTCTCCTCCCAAGTTGGAAAAAGCTTTTCAGGAAATTCGAGAAGAATTAGATGGGCGCCTGGCGCAGTTAAATGCCCAGGGAAAGTTGGTTGAGGCGCAGAGACTGCAATCCCGGACAAAGTATGATTTAGAAATGATGAAAGAAATGGGATACTGCAAAGGCATTGAAAATTATTCCCGCGTTTTATCGGGCCGGCCGGCCGGGGCCAGGCCTTTTTGCCTGATTGATTACTTTCCCAAGGATTTTGTGACGATCATTGATGAGTCGCATGTCACGATCCCGCAGTTAAACGGCATGTATGAAGGCGACCGTTCGCGCAAACAAATGCTGGTGGAGCATGGTTTTCGTCTGCCGTCCTGCCTGGATAACCGTCCTTTAAAATTTCCTGAATTTAAAGAAATCGTCGGCCAAACGATTTATGTTTCAGCCACACCTGCTGCTTACGAACTTAAGGAATCGCGTGATCATGTTGTTGAACAGATTATCCGTCCGACGGGAATTGTGGACCCGCCCATTGAGGTGAGGCCGACCGCGGGCCAGGTGGAAAATTTGTTAAAAGAAATTCGTGTGCGGGCCGAGAAAGATGAAAGGGTTTTGGTGACCACACTCACCAAACGGATGTCGGAAGATTTGACCGAGTATCTGCAGGAAGCGGGAGTACGAGTTAAGTATCTGCATTCGGATATTGAGACTATCGACAGGGCTAAAATCCTGCACGATTTACGGGTCAAAAAATTTGACTGTTTGGTTGGTGTTAATCTTCTGCGCGAAGGGTTGGACTTGCCGGAAGTTTCTTTAGTGGCAATTTTTGACGCGGATAAACAGGGGTTTTTGCGGTCGCAGACATCGCTTATTCAGACGGCGGGACGCGCGGCGCGTAACGTCAATGGGATTGTCATTATGTATGCGGACACACAAAGCCCTGCCATGAAATTTACCATCGCCGAATGTGAACGCCGCAGAAAAATCCAAATGCAATTTAATCAAAAGCACGGCATTACGCCGACCACCATAAAAAAAGCGATCCAGGACGGTATTGATCAATTAGCTGACGCGGAAGATTTGGTCATGAGCGTTGCCGGACAAGATGAAGAAGAATTCGCGTTTTCGAATATGCTTTCAGAATTGGAACGCCAGATGGAAACGGCTGCGCGAAATTTGGAATTTGAAAAAGCAGCCAAGCTTCGAGATAAAATTGCCGGTTTAAAAAATCAGACGGGCACGGAATTACCGGCATCTAAAAAAGGAAAAGCTAAATCTAAGTCTCAGTCTCAGCGAGTCAGTCATAAGGGGGCGTAATGCATATAGCGGTTGATATCGGTAATACAACCATTGCTTTTGCGGTGATCCATAAAAATAAAATTCTTTGTGTGAACCGCATTGAAACCAATTTAAAAAAAGAAGCGTTGAGGCTCCAGCTCGCCGGTGTTTTGCGGAGTTATGAACGCAGATTCGGCAAAATTGATACAGCTGTGGTGTGTACGGTTGTCCCGAAAGTTCTCGGATTGGTTCGGCAGTTTCTTAAAACAGAATTATCAGCCCATGTGCGCGTGCTGGGAGAAGACCTCAAAGCGCCCATGATTAATAAATATTTAAATCCGCGTCAGGTGGGGCAGGACCGGTTGGTCGGCGCGTACGCGGCCATGATGCTTTATGGAAAACCGGCGATCATCATTGATCTCGGCACGGCCATTACTTTTGATGCTGTTTCGGCCAAGGGAGAATATTTAGGCGGGGCCATTGTTCCGGGTATCCGCCTTTCGGCGGAATCGTTATTTTTAAAGACAGCGCTGCTGCCGGAAATAGATATCAAAGCGCCCCGTTCTGTCATCGGCCGAACAACTCAGGAAAGCATTTTAAGCGGGCTTTTCTATGGCTATGGTTCTTTGTGCCGCGGGTTCATTGATCTAATGGAGCATCAGATCAAAGGGCGTCCGGTGATTATTATGACGGGGGGGCACACTC
>JAHFGF010000086.1 GCA_023247595.1 Candidatus Omnitrophota bacterium | reverse complement strand
TGGGTGAAGAATGGGGGCTTATCGGTTCGCTGTTCGTTGTTTTTTGTTACTTCATGATTATCTACAGCGGATTAAAGATCACAGAATTTGTTAAAGACAAGTTCGGGCAGTATGTCATTATCGGAATTGTCACTATTCTGGCATTACAAGTGGTTATTAATATCGGCATGGTCATGGGAATGTTTCCTGTTGTTGGAATTACGCTGCCGATGGTCAGTTACGGCAGAACTTCCTTTTTGGTTTTTGCCGTTATGTTGGGCTTTTTGCTGAATTTATGTAAAAAAAGATCGGCATTTTGATGGATTTTAAGGATCAATTTTTAGTTTATTAAAAACTTATCCAGGATTCAGACGGGCTTTGGAGAAAACAAGCGGATAAATTGACAAACCCTCCATAGATAAGCTATAGTAACCATCAAATTAAGATTGCAATTCCATATTTTTTAGAAAGTTAGAGTATTTATGCGGCATTTTCGACGAACGACCAATAAACATCTTGGTGAGCTCCTTGTGGAAAGGGGAATTGTCACCCGTCCTCAGGTCCAGCAGGCTGTTGATTATCAAAAAGTCAATGGGGGGCTTTTTGGGGAAGTTCTTGTTAAATTGGGCTTTGCGACTGAAGAAAATATCGCGCAGGCATTGACCTCACAATATGGATTCCCGTATCTGCCCCTATCCAATTATGAAATTGACCCTGATGTGATTAAAACAGTTCCGGAAAATGTCTGCCGTCAATTTTGCCTGATTCCCATCGACAAAATCGGAAAAAGCCTTACCTTAGCCATGTCAAATCCTCTCAATGTCCAAGCTGCAGAGGATGTGGAGTTAATCACAGGTTGCATGGTTCAGGTTTTCGTGGCCACAACCAGTGACATTATAATTTCCATTAACAAATATTATTCTCAATCCAAATAACGATTCAGCAGAATTCTGTGGTTTGTTAAGCGGCAATATAAATCATCATCTGTCCATCAACGATTGTTAACGAATGGCTTCCCTAAAAGAACGTCTTCAGGAAATTCTGATCCGCGATCAGATTATCTCCTCGGTCCAGCTTGAGACTGCGATTGAGGAACAGAAAAAATTCGGCGGCGAGTTAAGTAAAATTTTAGTAAAACTGAATTTTATTTCCGAAGACCAGCTCACCAATCTCTTGAGCGAAGGGCTGGGGCTGCCGCTCATGAACATTGCCCGCCTGAAAGTTCTCCCCGAAGTTGTTGCTCTTATTCCCCAGGACGTTGCGGTTAAATATAAAATCCTTCCCGTTGCCCGTATCGGCGATCATCTGACGCTCGCGATGGTTGATCCCTTGGATATTTTTGCTTTGGACAATGTGAAGGCGCTGACAGGACTCGTTGTGAATCCTGTGGTGGGCCGCGCGAAGGATATTGTCAAAGCGATTGGCCAGTATTATTCCGCGGATTCCAACGTCACTTTTGAACAGATCATAAAAGATATTAAAGATACGGAAGATCTCGAACTCGTTAAGGAAGGCCAGAAGAATATGGCCAAAAATGAGATCGAAAGTCTGACGCAGGATGCGCCGATTATTAAGCTGACGAATACCATTATCCAGCAGGCCGTGGTTGCCAAGGCCAGCGACGTTTTTATTGAGCCTATGGAAGACGGTCTGCGTATCCGGTACCGCATCGACGGAATGTTGCGGGAAATTGACCGAATGTCCAAGGTGCTGCACTTTCCGATTGTGTCGCGCATCAAGGTTATTTCGAGCCTTGATATTTCCGAGCATCGCCTTCCTCAGGACGGCCGGTTTAAGACTGTAACGGCAGACAGCAAAGAAGTTGATTTTCGCGTCAGTGTCCTTCCGACGGCAATGGGCGAAAAAGTTGTTCTGCGTGTTCTGGATAAGAATTTGGAAATGCTGGACATGACTCGCCTGGGTTTTGAACCAAAGGCTCTTCATCGTCTTAAAGATTGCTGCGTCAGGCCTCACGGATTGATATTAGCCTGCGGTCCCACAGGCAGCGGAAAAACAACAACCCTGTACTCCATATTAAAATTTGTGGATTCGCCGGGAAAAAATATTGTTACGGTTGAAGATCCTGTTGAATACCAAATGAAGGGGTTCAATCAGGTCAATATCCGCGCGGAAGTTGGTTTGTCTTTTACGTCTTCACTGCGTTCGATTTTGCGGCAGGATCCGGACGTCATCATGATAGGCGAGGTGCGCGACAGTGAAACGCTGGATATTGCTGTTAAAGCGGCGTTGACCGGCCATCTGGTCGTCAGTTCTCTGCATACGACAACAGCGCCGGGATCGATAACCCGCATGATCAATATGGGTGTTGAACCATTTCTTATTACCTCCTCGTTGATTTGTATTATTGCTCAGCGTCTGCTTAGGAGGATCTGTCCCAAGTGTAAAGAAGAAGTTGAAGTGCCGGAAATACTTTTTGATAGGCTTGCCATCGGCAAAATTCTGCCCGGTAAAGACCGGAAATTTTTTAGAGGTAAGGGGTGCGCGCATTGTTTTAATACGGGGTATTATAGCCGGGTGGGGATAACCGAAATCATGGTCTTGACGCCGTCGGTGAAAGAATTGATTTTGGCAGGTGCTGGAGAGATTGAACTCAAAAAAGTGGCGCGGCAAGAAGGAATGGCCACCATGCGGGAAGACGGAATTATGAAAGCCTGTCAAGGCCTCACATCCCTGGAAGAAGTTATCAGAGTCACCGCGCCGGATGAAGTTGTTTGAGCACCTGTCTTTTGATTTTTAAAAATGCTTTCTGGAATATTTTAGGAATGTCATGATTGAAACAGTCAGTGAACGAATATTAAAGGCCATTGCTCAGCTTCCAAACGTCAGGCAGGAAGATATTGATCTTGCCGTCGAGTGGCAGAAAAAAATGGGCATTGGTCTTGGGAAGGCGTTAGTTGAGCGCAATTTAATTTCGGAAAAAGAGCTGATGATTCTTTTGGTCCGCGAACTGCATATTCCTTCCATTGACCTGAGTAAATATCGTTTTGACCCGAACCTTAAAACTGTGATCCCCGAAAAAGTTGCCCGTCAGTATCGAATCATTCCTATTTCTAAATTGGGCGATACCATTACCATGGCTATTTCTGATCCGTTAAATGTTTTTGCCATTGATGATATTAAAAACGTGACCGGTAAAAGTATCGACGTGGTTATGGGAACGGAAACCCAAATTTTAAAGGCTATTAATTCTTTTTATGGCGTTCAGTCTCCGCAGAGCGTTTCTCAGATCAGTAAAGATATCGACATCGAGGATTTTAAAATTGTCATGGATGGTGATCTGGCGCAGGCGGGTGTTTCAGATGTTGACGCCGGAGAACAGGCGCCGATTATTCGCATGGTGAACCTGGTCATAAAGGAAGCCATTAAACAGCGGGCGTCTGATATTCATCTGGAGCCGACGGATCAGGACATGCGTGTCCGGTATCGCATCGACGGCATTTTGCAGGACATATTGAATATTCCCAAAGAAAGTGAAGGCGCTGTCGTTATTCGTTTGAAAATCATGTCGCGCCTGGATATCACCGCAACACAGGCTCCGCAGGACGGCCGTTTTAAAATACGCATTGCTTCGCAGGAAGTGGATTTTCGCGTGAGCGTTCTGCCGACGACCCATGGCTCAAAAATTGTCATGCGCATTTTGGATAAGGCGAATCTTTCTCTGGGATTTGTTAAGCTGGGTTTTTCGCAGAAGGCCATTGACATCATGCAGGCCAATATTATCAAACCGTTCGGCATGGTTTTGGTGACCGGTCCGACGGGCAGCGGCAAGTCAACAACGCTTTATTCCATTATCAATCAACTCAACACGGTTGACAAAAATATCATTACCGTCGAGGATCCGGTTGAATATTTGATTGACGGTCTGACTCAAATTGAAGTCAAGCCGGATATCGGTCTTACTTTTGCCTCCGGGCTCAGGGCCATTTTGCGCCAGAGCCCTGATATTGTCATGGTGGGCGAAATCCGTGACGCGGAAACGGCAGATATCGCGGTCAAGGCTTCCTTGACGGGACAGATGGTTTTTTCAACCTTGCACACCAACGACGCGGCCGGTGCTTTGACCCGTCTGGTTGATATGGGCATTGAACCTTTCCTCGTCGCCTCCAGCCTTGTCATGGTCTGCGCGCAGCGGTTGTGCCGTAAAATTTGTCCTTACTGTAAAAAGCCGGTTGAGATACCAGAGGCTGTGCTGCAAAAAATCGCGCCCAAGATTCCGGCGGGCACCATATTTTATGAAGGCAAAGGATGTGAATCGTGCCGTTTCACCGGTTTTCTCGGACGCCTGGGGATTACTGAAATTCTCGAACTGGATGACCCCCTCCGTGAAATGCTTTTAACCGGCAAATCATCCGATGATATAAAAAATTACGCTATTGCACATAAGGGAATGAAAGTCCTTTATGATGATATTGTCGACAGATTAATTGAGGGGCAGACCACAGTGGCTGAGGTTTTTAGAGTGACGTCGGATGAGCATTGATTTCAAACGTAAAGTGGGAGTCTGTTATGGAAGATTTGAATAAACAGTTAATCGGTGAGATTCTTATCGAGCGCAAAAAAATTACTGCCGTCCAGCTTGCTCAAGCCTTAAAAATTCAGAAAGAAGGCCATAGCTTTCTGGGGGAAATTTTGGTAAAACTAGGATATGTGGATGATAAAGATATTGTTGTAGCGTTAGTGATTCAATGTGGATTGCCGTATATATCTGTTAATAAATACAAAATTGATTCGGAAATTCTTAAATTAATTCCTGCTGATGTGGCGCGGGCGCATCATGTGATTCCTCTGGACAGGATTGGCGATGTGGTCAGCGTGGTGATGACAAATCCGTTGACGGATGAATTACGTAAAAAATTAGAAACTATCACTTCATGCCGGGTGGCGACATTTATTTCTACCAAAAGCGAGATCGATGATGCCATCTTGCGTTCTTATTAGAAAGGATACTTCCCATGGCAACTTTTAAATACGTCGCCAAAGACCAGGATGCCAAAACCGTTACCGGTAAAATGGCCGCCGAGGATCAAAGTGTTGTCATTGAAGAGCTGCGCAAAAGAAAGTTAACCATTATTTCGGTGGAAGAAGACAAGAAGTCGGCGGCGGTTAAAAAAACAATCCAGCGGGCTCGACGTGTTAAACCAGAAGATTTAGTTATTTTTACCCGCCAGCTGGCGACCATGATTGACGCGGGTATTCCGATCATCCAGGCAATCGATGCCCTGCAGGAGCAAACGGTCAACCCGAGTTTTAAATCCGTTATTGTTCAAATTCGAGATGATATCCAATTGGGAACAAGTCTATCCGCTTCATTTGCCAAGCATACGCAGGTTTTTGATGTGCTTTATATCAATATGATCCGCGTCGGGGAAACGGGTGGCGTGCTCACAGCGATTTTGGAACGCATCTCCACATATCTCGAGAAAACAGCAGCGTTAATGCGGAAAGTCAAATCGGCGTTGATTTATCCGGCGGTGATTGTTTCAATGGCGCTGGTTATAACCACAGTTCTGATTGTGAAAGTCGTTCCGACATTCGCGTCCATCTACGGATCTTTCGGAAAAGAGCTGCCGTTTATGACAAAAATCCTTATTGATTTTAGTAGTTCTTTCTCACGAGCGCTCCCGTTTTATATTGCTTTTATCGTGATTTCTGTTTTTATGACGATCCGTTTTCATAAAACGGAAAGAGGCGGGTTGATGATTGACCGGCAGATTTTACGCATACCTATTTTTGGAGATTTGATTACTAAGGTTGCCATCAGCCGGTTTTCAAGAACATTGGCCACATTAATGCAGAGCGGTGTTCCGATTTTGGAATCTTTGGAGATAGTCGGCAAAACCTGCGGGAATAAATTATTGGAAAAGGTCGTCGAGGGAGTTCAGTCTAGCGTCAGAGAAGGCGAAGGTATAGCCGGGCCTTTATCGAAAAGCGAAGTTTTTCCTCCGATGGTGACCCGCATGATTGCTATTGGTGAAAAATCCGGTCAAATGGAAAAGATGCTGTTAAAGATTTCGGAATTTTATGATGATCAGGTGGATGCCGCCGTCTCCGGTCTGACGAGTTTGATTGAACCAATCATTATCGGCGTGCTCGGGGTTGTTGTTGGTTTTATCGTCATTGCGCTATTTATGCCCATTATCAACATCACACAGATTATTAATGGCTAGGATTACATTGATACGAAATTGCTTCTTCATTTGTCTTTTTTGTTTATTGTTCGCTGGACGCGTTGAGACCATTTTGGCTGCACCATGGGACGTGAAAACAAAATCGGTCGACGAGTTTTCCAGCGGCCTTCAGGCTTTAGTTGACAGTTCTGTTCAATTAGAAGCCACTAATAACGAAGCCGCTGGGATCAATGCAGATTTAAAACAGCGCATTGAAGAGCTCAATACGCAGATCAATTCAGCAGCGCTTAATAATACTGATTTTGAAAAACAACTGGACGGATATAAAGATAAAAATAAGGACAATGAATTAAAATTACATGAACTTGAAGATGCGCAGGCAAAAAATAAAGAGCGATTGGATGATTTGGATAAAGAGATTGCTTTTACCAAAATAAGAGTATCAGAGCGTAAGAAGCAGCAGGGCTACCTGCTGGAATTGATAACTATTGCGCAAAAGAATGGGAAGGTTGACCTTGATCATAGCGTTATTATCGAGAATCAAGAAAAACTAAAGAGACAGGTTAAGGACAGCCTAAGCCGTATGATTGCTTTTGAAAAGGAATACAAGGTGTTATCGTTTTGGTATGGTGATGCCGCTGTCAGTATGCCTGAATTGACGAAAATTAAAGATGAAATTGTTATGGAGATTGATAGTTATAAGAAAGAGAATGTAAGCGAGAAATGGGCTAAGAATCGTAATCAATTGCAAACATTGGAGAAAGATATAGCCGCCTCGATACAGGAAAGAAACACGCATTCTGTTGCGCTTGAAGCTATTGAAAATAAA
>JAHFGF010000085.1 GCA_023247595.1 Candidatus Omnitrophota bacterium | reverse complement strand
CCGGCACTTATTTCATAAAGGATATAAAAATTTTACCGACCTGAAATTCATCGACGTGGAATCCCTCAGCGCCATCAAAACCATCGGCCGAAGTCTGGCGCGAGACATCGTTCAGCAAGTGCACGCGCCAACATCAACCCGAAAACTTTCCGCCATATCGGTTGAAACCGTTGACGGATGGACTGAATAGTTTGGGTTCGGATGCCCCTACCGCGCACCCTTAACTCCCCACAATCAATTTTTTATTTGTTGAATAAACTATTGGATGTTGCGAAGGGATCCGTATTTAAAGATGTACTGCTGGAATTTGTCGTAGTGGTGGTTGGTGTGATTGAACTTTTAGACCTGCAAACGCCAAACACAGTCCGCTCCTGTTTAAGGCAAACTTCTCTTAACGGACAATCATTATCCACTAAACACTGACGGTCGGAGGAATGAAATGTCTGCAAAAGCGCGCGCGGATCTTTGGCGTCTTTGATATCGTTATTATTGGACTGATAAAAATCATCCTCACAAGCTCCTTTAAAAGAACCCTGAGCCTTAACACAAATCTGGCCCACCTTACAATCCTGATTAAAGAAACAGGATTTATCTTTGTAAACAGCGCCGCGCTGTGCCTGAAGATTTCCGACGGTGTAACCGCTCCCCTGACACGTCCCGAATAAAGCGCCCGGTTGTTTGACGCATTGCCCGCCATCGGGACAATCCGTATTAAACGTGCACTTGCCCTGTTCACTGATGATGGAACTGCTGCCCAAAAGATTATCTTTCTCTTCGGTAATCGCTTGTTTAGCCTGGCAGACACCGTTAGCGGAACCTTTGGTCGTTACACACGTCTCATCTTTGGTGCAGTCGGACTCAAAGAAACATTTTACAGCCAACGCGTCCTTTGCTCCTGTCATCAAAAAACACACCATGACGAGAATTATTTTCTTGTTCATATTTTTTCCCTTCACCGTCTTGCCGACTTCAAATTTTATAAAATCGCATCAGCCTTCCAGCCAAAAACTAGGCGTGCACATATTTGGCTGATTTTAAATTCTTTTCCAAATGAAAAACCAAAAAATTATTTAAAACAAATTTCAATTCCTTCTTAATGGAAGCCGACAAACCAAGCCGCAGGCTCTTGTTCCATTCGCATTGTTCAATATGAAGAATCGAGGCAACTGTCCCTTTTGAAACCGGCGCGGCATCTCCGCCGGACGGACGGCAGATATCGCAAACCAATCCTCCCAGCATCATGCTAAAACGCGTTTGCCCAAGCACTTTCTTCTCGCATTTGACACAGGTATCCAGATGCGGACGAAAACCGGAATACAACAGCGTTTTAATTTGAAACACATGCACAAGCTTGCTGATATCAGGAGCCGTTTGAAGGCTGGACAAATACTGGATGATGAGATCATAAATATCCTGATTCTTCTCTTCCACCGGCATGATGGCATCAACCAGTTCCAAAATATAGCTGGCCGCTGTCATCTTTTTATAATCCTGGCGAATCGGGAAATAATAATCCTTCATGTCGCACTGGCTGACTAAATGAATATCCGAATTGCGGTACTGATAAAAAACAATATCATTCAAAGAAAATTTGTCGACGCTGCTGCCAAACTTGCGCGAGTCTTTACGGATTCCCTTTAACACCCCTTTGACCTTCCCAAATTGACGGGTATAAAAAGTCACAATCTTACTCGTCTCGCGAAAATCAAAACTTTTTAATACGATGGCTTCTGTCTTAACGATCATGGAGTCTCAATAATAATTTAAAAAGATTAAAATTTGCACGCGCGTAAAAAAATTGTTCATCCATAGGTTAACGCAATTCGAAGGAGCAATCCACTTTTTTCAAGAAATTTCTGAGATCTAAACGCGAATAGGCAGGATCATAAAAGGAATGCCGTCCTGATATAACCGGCTTTGGATGGAAAAAACAGTATAGTTGTGCAATAGACGCGTCATCAATGTTTCGCGGGGAAAAACCAACTGCCCGCCGAAAAACACCGCCCCGGGATATTGATTGCTGACGTCGCGCGCCAACTTTTCAATCTGTTCGGAAATATCCGTGCCTTCCGACGAAAAACCTTCAGCGAAACATCCGTTTTGATTCATAAAACGGATATATTTCTCCAGGCTCGTATCAACAGAAGCCTTCAGCCTTTCAATTTCCTGGATTCCCTTAAAATTTCCGGCATCAATGACTCCCACTTGAATAAAAATAAAATTCTTAAATTCACGTCCGAAATATCTGATAACAGCCATCACCGTATGCAATCCCAAACCATTAAATCCGTTGACGAGAATGACAGCCGTTTTAGCCCGGGGATCAAAAGGAACGCTAGCGGGCTTTTGCAAACTAGAATCAACCGCAGCGGCGTGAACAAGTGTATCCAGGCGGTTTAACATATTAAAGGTATTGCGATAATGGCGTTTGATACAGACGGCCAAAGACACCAACAGAGCTGTTATCACCAGCGTAATCCATCCGCCGTCATGAAATTTAAGAATAACAACGGAGACCAGGATAAACGCCGTTAACAATAACCCGGCTCCGCTGACCACAATTTTTTTCTTCCAAATTTTTTCTTCATTGCGGACATCCCACCAATGCCGCACCATTCCGGCTTGCGACAGGCAGAACGTGATAAATACATTGATACTATAAAGAACCACCAGCAAATGCACTGAGCCATGCGTAAACGCTACGGTCACCAAAGCCGCCGTACCCATCAAAAGCACGCCGTCCTGCGTCACCAAGCGGTCACTTAAACTTGAGAACCTTGATGGAAACCAGCGGTCGATGGCCATATTTGCCAAAACCCCGGGACCGCCTAAGAAACCGGCTTGCGCCGCCACAAAAAGGATCATTGCCTCAGAAAATAACGTGACCCAAACAAAAATTTGTCCCCAAGGCTGATGCCATGTTTGTGAAACAGATTCAAATAAAACAGCGTTAAGCGTTTTGTGCGGATGGTGTTCAACTCCAAATAAAAGATAGGCAACGATAAGGCCGGCCACGGTGAACGCGAGCGAAATCGACATATAACGCATCGTGATCTTACCCGTTTCAACCTTGGGTTCCCGAAGAATCGGCAGACCATTACTGACAGCTTCAATACCCGTATACGTACCGGCGCCCAAACTATAGGCTCTAAGAATAATAAACAGCAGTCCCATCCAGCCCATTTCACGGCTGGAGCTCTGAATATCATTCCAACTGGCCTGCGCGATATGGGGTAAGTCCGCCGCGTGAACAACCCAGGCATAAACAATCACAAAGAAATGGGTAAACACAAAAATAAGAAAAATTGGCGTTAAAGGAACAACCGACTCTTTAACCCCCCGCATGTTTAGAAACATCAGACAAAAAACGCCGAACAACGCAAATATCAATTTATACGCCACCCAATCCACAGGCAAAAAACTAAACAAGGCATCAGCCCCGCTTGCCACAGAAATGGCAATCGTCAAAACATAATCAATAAGCAAGGCGCAACCTGAAACCATGCCCAGATTGGGATTTAACAATTTACTGGCAACAAGATATCCCCCGCCGCCGGTTGGGAACAATTCAATGATTTGGGCATAACTTGCGCTAATGAGCAGGACTGTAACAGCGGTGAGGATCGCGACAAAAACAGCGAGATATCTATGTTCACCCAGAGCCAAAAAAGTTTCTTCAGGACCATAGGACGAAGACGAAAGCCCGTCAGCTCCCAGACCAACCCAGGCAAAAAAGGCGATTAAGGATAATTGATGAAAAACGCGTTTATCATGAGGATCTTTGGCTTTTCCTATGACCAAACGTTTAATAAATTTAAACAACGGCATCTGCGGCTCCTAAACAAAAAGACCAAATACATTCGGTTTGGTCTTGTCTTAAAAAGCTATTGTGAATTATGTTGGTCTTTGTTAACTTTCTTAAATATAGATTTCTATACAGATACAGAAAACCCAACAAAAAGCTAAACAATATTGCTTGCATGTTACTCTATCGCACGCTGAATTGTCAAAATAATTTTGATTTTAAATGGCTGGTCATTTCCGATGGGATGAACGCTCCAAACCTGGGAAGGTGCGGTCAAAAAACTATTAATATTCTCTGACCACATTCAACAATTTACCAATAATCGTGACATTTTCGGTGATAAGAATGGGTTCATATTTAGCATTGGCAGGATTCAAATAGTATTTTTCTCCCTTTTTAACCAGCCGCTTGATGGTTGCCTCATCCCCAAGCATGGCCACCACGATATCGCCCACCTTGGCAAAATCCTGGCGTTTAATGATGGCAAAATCATCCGGCATGATTCCGGCATCGATCATACTGTCGCCTTTGACTCGCAGAGCGAACATATCCGGCTCGGGAAAAATGATCTTATCCAAATTCAGATAGCCCATTAAATCTTCAACCGCGTACACCGGATTACCGGCCTGCACGCGGCCTAAAACCGGCAGTTGGCACATGGCCTCGCGGATGAGCTCGATGGCGCGCGATTTGCCTTCGGCAACGCGGATATAACCTTTAGTGGTGAGAGCCTTGAGATAATCGCGGACCGTTCCCGTCGATGAAAAACCAAAATGGCTGGCGATTTCCCGGATGGTTGGAGCAATATTGCGCGTGCGGACTTCGGTATAAATAAACTTTAAAACATCTTTTTGCTTTTGGGTAAGTATGTTGTTTTCATTCATGCCAAGACATTACCATTCATTTGTGTGGACAACAAGCAATTTCTTGATTTTTTACCACTTCCTCACCCCCGGGGTGAGGAGCGGTCTACTTGGTTTTGCTTGATCGATTTGTTGTACGGACGTCAATAAAAACGGACGGCGTGGCCTTCCTGCAGCAGCAGATTATTAAGGAAGATATCCTCCAAGGGAATGAAGATGTCCGCCAGGTAGCGGTCATATTTATCCGACGTGCTGGTTCGCACAATAATGCGCTGGGCTTCCTTTAGGTGGGACTGAACAAAAACTTTTGCCGTCTCGCCTGCCTTGGTGGGAAGTTCCGGACAATCCAGCCCGCGCAGGCGCAATGTCTGACGCGTGAACGTTTCAAATCCCAAATCCAGACGAACCTTGATCGTGTCGCCGTCGATCACCCTCTCGACAAATGCATTGTAGGTAAACAAGTCTTTAACTGTGGCCTCGACTTTTGTGAATTTGTAAGCGTCTTCGGCCGGACGCGAACGCACAATATCGCCTTCGGTCCAGCGGTTTTCGATGTCGCGGAAAATCCCGAACCCCAGATCGATCAGCAATCCCGACGGATCGCCCGCGCCCAGCGTCGGACGCTTGACCAAACGGTAGGTGTAAAGTTCTCCGCGCAGGGGCGTAATCGGTGTTTGATCGACGGTCAATATTTTTGATCTTGAAGATTTGGGCTTTGGATTGCCGGCAATGATCTCTTTTTCAAGTTCCCTGGCGTTCCAGCCATTTCGGCTGGCCTTGCTCTCAAGCACACTTCTTGTCTGAAGGTCGGAAACCGTCATCAGCTGACGATAATGCGTCCAGGTGAATTCACGCCGCGCGGCGTGAATTGGCAGCTTGGGATATTGTTCACGAAACTGAACGCAGCGTCGAAGCAGGCTTACGTGAACATCCAGGTCATTGGCCAGCTTGTCAAGAACCTGGCCGCCGTACCCGGCGCGCTGTTTGTGCTCAAGGGTGTGCGTATAAATATGGTGCCCTGTTTCCCAGTAGGTGCGCACGCGCTGGGACTCAATGCGCTTCTGCCCTTCGAGCAAAGTCTCTTTGACTTTTTTGAGAAGGCCTTGGTAATCCGCTGAAATGGCAACGCCTGATTTCTTCACTTGAATCTCCTTCCTCAAGAATAAAGCCCGATTTGTTGACCTTTAAGAATCATTTCAATAACTTCGTTATGACCCGGCGGATGCTTTCGGTGGACGGTAATTCTTCAGGCATTGTTCCTCCCAGTTCCCTGATCGTCTGGCGGACTTTTGTGCCGACCTCGTGGTGTGTCTGGTTGGCTTTCTCTTTGCCCTGAACATTGTCGCGCCTGATCTTGTCTTCGGCCTGCGTCGCCCGAAATAGATTGGCCGCCAATTCCGTACTGCCCATGTGATCGAGAATGTGCTGGCTCTTTTTAAGTTTTTTGCGTCCGTGGATATCTTTGACACCCAACCCGCCGTACAAACCTTTATAGCCGTGGTCCTGGAATATCGCGTAATCGACAGGCGTCACGACACCTGCGTCTTTGGCAGCCCCTGCCAGTTTTTTATTATGAATGCGCAGCTGATCACGAAGGAACAAACGCCGCTCGTCCTCGCTTTTCAATTGATTGTAATGGGCCTGCTCGATCAACTCCTGCTTGCGGGTTTGCACGGCAAAATACGTCTGCCCCAAGGCGACGACGGGCTTGGAAGGATCGGCATTCTGGACGATCAGGTAACAGGCGTAACGGGAAAGTTGATAATCTTGAATCTTCCGGTTGGCCTGTGATCCGATCTCAACCATTTTCTCCAACTGGAGAAAATGGTCTTCTGCGCTATTGCCGGAATTGATGCACGCCTCCTTGGCCTTCGCAATCACCAGAACAAATTTGTCCCATTTGACGTAACCCAGAATGGATTGCAAATCACGGGCAAACCAATGCTCGTGACCTTGGGCATTGACGTTTTTGATTGTTTCAAAAACAGATTTTTGTGAATTGGTATTCTGCAGATTCATAAAACTTCCCCTTGTCTTTGGCCGGTTGTATTGTGCTTTGGGGGCGAGCTTCGATCCCAAACGTGAGCGCAGTTTAAGATTCTTTAGACGTGACGCGAACATTTGGGAGGTTGGTTGTTCATGACGACGACATACTACTACAGAAAGGAAGTGAAGGCAATTATCTGTTTCGCGCGTAGCGCGCGAATTGTAACTCATAGTGCGACAAAAAGAGCTTCAAGATCAATTGTTACCCTGTAAGCATGCCTTTGCCATTTGATTGGCTGTCCGGTATCCCAGGATCTTCCTGGGGTAATTATT
>JAHFGF010000084.1 GCA_023247595.1 Candidatus Omnitrophota bacterium | reverse complement strand
AAAACGATGAAAAATTCCCCTGGCCTCCTGAAGGCTTGCAGCCAGTCCGACGGCAATGATATATTCTTTAACCGTACCGGGCTCAAGGGTTTCTTCTTTAAACTGAAGCGCTCCGACTACTTCCTTGCCCTGCATTTGCGCGTCTGTAAGCGGTTCTGGACGCTGCCGATGAATAAGGGCCTGCGGAGAATCAGGGGTTCCTTCATCTCCATAAAAACTTTCTGCCGTCGGAAAACTACCCACAGGCAATTCTCCACTAGCGCTTGCGCCTAAAACAAAATAAACAGAATGAACCGCTTTATGCCCCTCTTCATTGAAGGCCATGGTTGGCTCAACCACAACACCTTCGGGCTCCTGCTTAACCCTGTTTAAAAGCGCAGTGACATGTTCATGATCATGTTTGTTGTCCAGCGCCCGGCCAAAAACCGGAACAACTGCTGTTGGAGTAAATTTAATCGGATGATTGGAATTGTTTTTGACGATGACCTTCATGAGCTCAACGTTTTCGCCGGAAACCGGAATAAAATTTAAGGCTGTCAATTCAAGACCGGCCGAAGCATGCGTACGGATAAGTTTATGCCACAGCTGCCCGATCTCAACATGCGCCGAATTCGGTGCAGATTCCTGCGTCAAAGAAAAAAGGCCGCCGCCATTGAGATTCACAAAAAAATTTCGGACAGCTATCCTTAAATCTTCGCGGGACGCTGGTTTTGTTAAATAGCGAAATTTATCCATTTTAATATCTCCGGAGAGATACGGCGTGATCGCAGACTTAATGCCGGTTGCGTCAATACCGCATAAGGGCGCGTAGATCATTCGGTTTTTTGTCGCTTGATGTGAAACAAAACTAATGCCATCCGGCAGGAAGTAAAAAAACTTTTCGTGGGAATCCATAACAATTGCTTTCGTTGAAATAGTTATTCTATAACTTTTAACCCAAGGACTCATCTATAGAGGCTAGGTGATTATATGGGAAGAGGCTTACTGTGTAAAGGGCGCGCGTGCTGTATTTTATCCGAAAAAATCCCAAAACCATCGCCTTTGCCGCACCGCTTCGCTTAAAAATCAGACGGGAAACTATATCAACAGCCATGAAAGGTGTCAAGAACCGGCAAGGACAAATCGAAACAAACATATTTGCTCGTAACCGGCATTTCTAAAGGACTCGTTTGCCGAGGGAGTAGAAAAATTCTTTACTCCTATGAGGATTATCATACAATAACGTCATGAGAAAATATTATTTGCTCATAGCAGTCATCATCACTTTAACGCTCGCCGTGCTTCTGGGCCAGGCCACCTACCGCATCTGTTCTTGGCCAACCGACTCTGAATTGGCTTATATCCCCGCCGCCACCCACGTTTTTATGACGCCTTTTATTTCTGATCTGCATCATTCCACTTTGATTCAGTTTAAAATCATGCATGGAAAAGAAGCCCTGGTGGTTGCGATTTCCATCTTTCAGCATTTATTAAATGATTTTGAAGGCCTATTCCCTAATATCCTGGCGCTCATTTGCGCGACGGCGGGTTCCAGTCTCTTAATTTTTCTAATTCTTAGACGCATCATCAATCATCACGCCGCGTTTCTTGGTTTTATTTTGTTTTCCGCCTGCTTTTGGACTTATCAATATATCCTGCAGGGCGCTCATCAGCCTTTGGTCATGTTTCATTTTCTTTTGAGCACATTTTTATTATTGAAATTTGACGGCCGCAGCAGGTTTTATCTGTCCTCGGGCCTGGCCCTTGGACTCATGCTCTTTTCATCGCCAACAGCAGCTATTTATCTTCCTTATTATCTAGCCGCGTATCTCTATCAGCAGCATTCTTTGAAAGGTCAATCTTCCTGGAAAACTCAAATTGCTCCTCTGTGTTTAATCAGTTTAGGCGCGATTGCTGTGATCTTGTTATTTACCATTCCTGATCCCACAGAAAATTTCAAAGAGTTTGCCGATTTTCTCTCCAAAAGCCGCAGCGGTATTCATTTTCAAATCACCGAGCAGTCCCTGTCAATCGCCTTACCCCGACGGGGAGCTGGCCTCATTTGGATTTGGAAATATTTTGTCCTCATCATGCCAATTTTATTCGGCTCCTACCTGCTGGGCATCCTCTACCTGTTAAAGAAAGTCCGCCAAAACAAAATACATCTGCTTCTTATCGCGATGAGCCTTTCAACTCCGGTCATTGTTGAGCTGATGCAGGTGGCCCAATTCGGACGGAATTATTTCTCGTGGCTCATAGGAATTATTTTTATCATTTGTTATGCGGTTGACTGTTTTTACCGACAGCCCCATGCCAAGAAAGTCAATCGAGGGGCGCTGGCCCTGATTGTCTGCCTCGTCGTGACCCATACCATTTTCAATTGTAAAATATTTTCAAACGATGTTCTGCCCTCTCGCATGGCCACAACTTATATGCATGACTGGTTTCAAAAACATTCCCCGCAAAATAATTACGCTTATATTCTCCATCCGCACAATATTAATACTGTTCATGCAATCAACCGCCCGGGAGAAACAAACCTCATCCGCTTTAAACGGATCCATTCCATCGCTGATGCCAAAGACGGATACATGCTCATCCCCATTCAAACAGGGAAAAGTATTTTTGTTAATTGTCATTATGGAGAATTTAGCGACGATCCTGAACTGACACGTTTAATGGAATCGGGAGAATTTTATCGGTTTGTTGTCGCGTCTTTTCCGACGCTTGCTTCCAGCCGGATATGGCCTCAAGAAGAAGAATACTGCTCTTACCTGGATCTCATCGAAAATAACATTACGAATGTTGACCGCGGCCGCGGTTATGCGTGGATTATCGACCTAAAGAAATTACACGACGAGTGGTTTACTGCGCAATCAAAACCATAAAGATAGAAAATATCTTGTGTGCCTATCGGGCGTGAAATGAACTATTCTGCTTCGCAGGAATATTCTCGAGCAGAATAATTGCTCCGAAGGAGAACAATCTTTATTGATCATTTGCCGATGTATAGGCGATAAACGCGCTAAACATTTCATCTTCACTTCTGCTGCCGAACTTAACGAGCTTTGCAGGATCCGGATTATCCGGATTTTGCGCTGAATTATCATAAACCCCCTCGGCAATGATTTTAGTTCCTGCCGGAACCGCCTTAGGAGATTTGAGCAGATATCGGCGCTGCCAATTAAACTTAAAATACGGCACTGACAAAAGAATTTCTTCTTTGCCGTCCGGATACACTGCCCTTAATTTCATCCTTCGGCCGCGGTAATGCATATGCGGCGTCAAGGAAACCAGTTCAACATCCTTATCAAAAACATGCTCCGCGCTGATCCGGTATTCTTTTTTACCAGGAGGTATTTGGATAGATTTGTTGGAGATATGGACAACCGAATAAATCCTCAACGGTCTTCCTTGATAAAGGTACAGCCCTAATTGTGTTGTATCCCGTTCTTCCTTGCCAGTCGTAATATAATGCATCCAAAAATTTAATTGGGCTCCCTTAGGAATAAATAAACCGGTCCCTTCCGGCAGGACCAAAATATTATCATACCCCGGCGCATATCCGGCCACAATTTGGCCAACTCCGTCGACGGACATCCCAGATTGTTTGGACCATGCCTTTTGTGCCTTTGCCTGGTCCCCCTTAAATAATTCCTCGGGAAATCGCACCGCAACATCACAATGATGCACGGCCTTGCGGTTGCCCGGACGCAAGTCCAATGCTCTTATCCAAATATCTTTTTCAACCGGTTTGTCCGCTGGAACGACTTGATAAGAAATAGTTCCCGTCGGCGGAATCACCCTCTGTTTGTCAAACGCAAACAACAAATCCGGCGGCCCCATAGTCCAGTCAGCAAAAACAGGCCTTTGGACATTCGTCAAAGGATCAGGGCCTTCTCCCCGTGGAGCATCCTGGTTAATCCAGCTGATCAGTTTAGTCAGCTCATCATCCGTCAAAGAAATATCATTTTTAAACGCGCCATAGTGAGGGTCTGCCTGCCAAGGAGGCATCCGGCGGGTCAAGAGCACTTCACGCATCATCGAACTCCAGCCTTTAACTTTTTGATAGTTATCCATACTCCACGGCGCAACCCCGCCTGGCGAATGACACGGGATACAACTTTTAATTAAAATCGGGGCGATGTCATTCGAATAGCTGATATTTTTTTCATCTTTAGCAAAATGGATTAAACATCCTTTAGCTGGTATGTTGGCTGGCTTTACTTTTTTTCCAGCCGTCATCCGCGTCAGGACATCTTTAAGATAATGAACTTGCGCAGTCTTTTTCTGGGTTTCATAATTGAACCGGTCATCGACGGGGCCATTATAAACAATCTTCCAGTCATGCGGGTCGACCACAATGACTTGCGCGCTTCGCGAAAATCCAATAGCCTTGGAAACCAATTGGGAACGATCTTCTAATATAGGAATTTGAATGTTGTATTCTCGAGCATCTTCAAAAATAGCGTCGTGATCATCCTGCCCAACGGCGTTGACCATAAAAAAAACCGCGCCCTTCGCCTGAAACTGTTCCTGAAGCTTATTTAATTCCGGAATACTTTGACGCATGATAGGACAGCCTATGCCATGCGCTATCAAAACGATCGCCTTATGGTCGGAATAATACGACAATTGGTGGGCAATGCCATTTTGATCAAGAAGCAAAAAATCATCAACCGCCTTGGCAGAAGGCTTTGCCTCGTCGGAATAGGAACTATCAATAGGCTGAAAAATTTGGGTGAGAAAAACTAAAAGTAAAACTCTAATCAGTTGTCTCATGACTGTATTAAACATATTCATTTTCTCGATGGGATTTTCTAACCAGCCATCATCAACCGCGCTGTTTTTTCCTTTAACAGACCGTCGTGACTTTGCCACCGGACCGTAACTGTTACCTGAAGTGTCGAGGTTCCGGTGCATTCAGTCATAATGGATTCCTTGGGAAGCGCCATTAATCCAGCCGCGGTAATGGACGGCGCGTTTGGATAATTCCAGGTTCCTTTTTGAATTTCTCCGGCCAACGTGTTAAAAGGCGCCTTTTGCAATTGGCTCAAGACAAATTCAGCATGGGCCTGGGCCAAATCTTCCTGTTGACCCACATTCTGCATAGTGGCTGATTTGGAAATCAACGTTATCATCCACGAAAGGATCACTGCCAAAATAAGAACACCAATCACAACTTCCATGGAAAGAAACGCTTTTTGATGAATTCTATGACCTATATTCCAATTGACTTTTTTCATGTGGCTAGTTTAACATAAACCCGGATTTCTTTCTGCACAATTTAGCGCAAAGCATTATTGATTTTTTCTTTTGATGACCCGCTACGCGCTGGAAAGAAGCTCATTTGAACAATCCGAGATAACACAAACCAAAGATTAACTTTCTTGACGACCATAAATACATGTAAATTAACGAGTTAAAGTACTCCCATTAATACGTTTAACCTTGTTTTACCCGGTAAGAAGTGCCATACTTTAATCCAGATGTCGATAATGGCAAACCTATCGTAAGGTAGGGACGCAAAGCTAAAGGGCCCAACACCCGTATATGTGGGCAGCCTGGCCGCCGAAACACCAACTATCAATTTGATATAAATCAAGCCTGCGTCCCTTGAGGGAAACAGGCTTTTTGTTTTTACATTGTTCTTTTCTATATTGTGGAAGGGTCGTGAGGATCTGTACGGGTCTTCTGCCCTAAGATCCTGCACCGGTAAGTCACTATGGTTAGCATTGTCTGTGCCATGTACCAGGCCCGATTCTGGTACCGATCCAGCAACCCATACAGACATTGCCGACCGGATGATTACCCAGGTGCAGGCCCGACCACATTTAAGCGCGGTTATGATATCAAGTCAACGCTTGCTGCACCGCAACTTTGATATTCCTCCGTCCTTATATCATCGCTGAATAACACTTTTGTCCTTTAACTTGTCGGCGCCTTAGAGGCAGAGGGATCAGCGAAAAAGTAAGGACGATTCCCAAAAACCAGCACTGGATGCGGCGCCGACGGAGAGATCCATTCCCGATAATCCCGCTCTAATTCTAAACTACGGGAAATATGTTACCCGCGGATCATCCCATCCGGGGCTGGCCCTTTGATCCTGTACCTTCAAGGTACAGGATTTTTTTGTCATTTATTCTGCTACGCAAAATAATAGAATTCTGAGTTTTGCTCCGAAGCAAAAAAACCAGTTCTATTGCTTTTGCGAAGGAGAATAGTTTTGGAATGCGAACACCGACGTGGAAATAACAAGAATTGATTATTAGCGGCAGTATTCCTGAAGAACTGTACGGAATGAATTTTTATTAAGCGATCCGATGAAATGGCTGGCTCCTCTGGACAAACAATCTTCAACCGATTTATCCGGATGCCGGCTGCCAGCTAAAGCCGCCAAATCGCCCAGCATGCTGCGCGTTAACAGAATTGTCGTTTCTTTTAACTCCGGGTGTTCACGCAAAGAACGGACAATCGCATCGGCCGCAGGAACAATAAACATATCAACGTCCAGAATAATCAAGTCCGGCTTTAACTTGACCGCTTCCTCGACGATCGAAATCGAATTATTCGTCATATGCCATTCCATATTTTGCGAAAGGTCCACAATTTCATTGAAAATATTTTTTACCAAAAAAAGCATCTTCGTTGCCAAAAAAACCTTAACGGCCTTGGTTTGTTTAAAAAATCCGTTCACTTTATCCAGTAAAATCTGTCCGTCAAACGGCTTTGTTAAAAAATCCTTAACACCAAGAGCCCGAAACGTCTCTTCAGTGCTGGCATGAGCGGAAGCCACCATCACGGGAATGTGCCGAATATCATTGCGGCCTTTTAACTCATGATAAAACGTCAATCCGTCCATGACCGGCATAACCACGTCCGTTAAAATTAAATGCGGATGTTCCTGCCCCGTTATTTCAAGCCCGTCTTTGCCATTGTACGCAACGCTGACTTGATATCCGGCGGCCTGCATTTTTTTACGCATCATCTGGATAATATCTTTTTCATCATCAATCAGTAAAATTCGTTTGGACATGTTCACCGTCCTCTCTTGCTTCATGCATTGGCGCTACAAACAAATCAAAAGGCCTAATTCTCACGGAATTAGGCCTTAAGAGACATATACGTATCATCGTCTTCTCGGTAGCCAGGCTGCCCTTGAATTTTGTCTTCA
>JAHFGF010000083.1 GCA_023247595.1 Candidatus Omnitrophota bacterium | reverse complement strand
CGCAATATATTCAAATGCCGCCTGGCGGTTACGCGCCGTCGAATACTGCACATCGATAGTTCTGACCTTCAAACGCGGATAAGCGCTTAAATACGAAGACAGCCCTTGGAGCCCGTCATTAGCGATGACTAGATCAAAATCCGAGTGCGTCTGCGCAGCCACAGAACTCAAAAAATCCTTAAGATAAATTTCTCCCGCAGGGAAAACCACGACTAGAAAAGCGACTGAACTCATGCTTACTTCGTCCCTCTGACTACAACGACCTCTTTTGAAATCTTCAATGATGAAAGCTTCATTTCCAAAAGCTGTTGCGGCTGCGGCACCACTCCTGTTTTCTTAACAGATTCTTCGTAAAGCAGCGTCGCCAGGTAATAACGCAGGAACTCCTTCTTGTTTGGAAACACTAAATTAATTGGAATCGTCTGAATCGACACTTTCTTAAAAATACGTTTCATGGCCGGATAAAACTCTTTTTCCAGACGGCTGCTGCGCAGGGATATCTTTTCATCCTTTGTGATCGAAAAGACCCGGTTATTAAATTCATAAAGTTCGCGGGCATTACCGTCCCCCGGCCCCAATAAAATGACCGTTGCCCCCGTCTTTAAAACCCGGCGCATCTCCTGCGTCATAACGCTGACATTATCGACATAATAAATGGCAAACGTGGAAATGATGCCGTCAAAGTTGTCCGCTAAAAAAGGAAACTCTTGGTTCATATCCCAGCGCATAAGGATTTTACGGGTTTTGATTTTTGTCTTTTGCGCCTCGGCCAAAAGCTCTGATGATTGGTCCAAACCAACAATCATCCCTGAGGCCCCAAGTTTTTTAGAAAAGATCGGAAAAAGATTTCCGCTGCCGCAGCCGATATCCAGAAGCACATTATTCTTTTTGACCGCCAAATTCCTGAAAAGCCAATCTTCCAGTTTGATATCGGTATACTTTTTATTAGCTTCGATACGGATCGCTAAATTATTTTTTGTCTCCGTGTATCCCAGCCAATTCTTTTGTTTCTCCGACGGCATAATCTTCTCCAATATTCTCAAATAAATTTAATTGATTTCCTTAAGCAAAGTGAATGCTTCCGCATAAGGCTTTGAAATATGACTGCCCCGCCACTGAGCCAGGGCCTTAATCGTCGCTAGACTGCGCGGCAGGGGCGGCTTCATCACTTCCGACTGATAAATGCTCATGATCTTAAGTTTCTTCTCTATAAAAGGCGTGATATCCATAAAGACATTTGGAATAAAAACAGATTCGCTCAACGCAGGCGCGAATTCCGTCTCAGAGGGCACTTCGTACATCAAGATTCGTTCAATGAACGGATAACGAAAGTTCTTAGTGCAGCCCATGGCCGCTTTAAAGATCACCTGGTGATCCGTATGCACATCGGATCGATTGGGCAAGTAAACTATCTGCGGTTTAACAACGCTGACAACTTTGGACATGACGGCAACAAGATCGTTCATTGGGATTTGGTCCAACTCTGTCGTCGGGAAATCTAACTTATGAATTTCTTTGAATCCGTACATCCGGCCGACTTTCTTGATTTCTTCCTGGCGCGCGCGGACCTTAGCAGCAGGCCAGCCTTTTTCATCGGAAATATTCGTAACGATCAGCCAATGGACATCATCGCCCTGCAGCCTGTGTTTAAGAATTGTTCCCCCGCATCCTAAGGTCTCATCATCGGGGTGAGGAGCAATCACAATAACTTTCTTCACTTAATCCTCCTCGCTGGAGTGCCAGCATACTTTCCGGTTTCCAGCAAATCTCCTATCACCGTGGATCCGGCGCCAATGAGGCATTGCTCTGCAATGGCTTTATTTTGGATAATCACGGTTCCCGCTCCGACTAAAGTGTTTCTTTCGATTTTAACTCCACCACAAATTGTTGAGCCGGGGCCCACATGAACAAAATCACCAACATGACAATCATGGTCGATGGAACTTTTCGTGTTGATAATGGCGCACGCGCCGATTCTCGAACCTGAATGTATGACCACACCGTCCATCACAACAGCTCCCGGTTTTAGCAGAACATCTTCTTGAATCACCGCGGACGCGGCCACTAGCGCGGGCAACTTAAACCCTTCCTTAACCAGCTTCTCTTTGATTTTTTGCCGATTGAAAGAAACATCAACGTTTCCGACGCCGATAGCCGCCGCGCATTCAGGATATTTTTTCTTAATAATAGGCAGTTGGTCATCTGTTCCCAAATAAGCGACACCAAGTATGGCGCCGCGGTCGTTCACGTCCAAATAACCCAAGATGGAAAAAACTGATAATTTCTTCAAGATAGCAATGACTACTTTGGCGTGACCGCCGCCGCCGATAATAATTATTTTTTCCATGCGTTTAATAACTCCGTTATTTTAAAAATTTCCTCACGGGTTAAAGATACACTGCAGGGAATATTGACTGTTTTTTCCAGCATGTCATAAGCCTTTTTAATTTTGTACGCTTCAAATCCGCGGTAAGGTTTTTGTAAATGGTTGAGATCCCAAATCGGCCGCACTTCAATTCCATTTTTAATAAGACGGCTCATCACTTGGTCCGCGGTTAAACCATAAACTTTCTTATCGATTTGAAGACAATAAAACCAATGATTATTTTGCGCATAAGACGGGGGACGTACCAGCTTTAACCCTTGGATCAAATCGATTCGGGCCCGGTATAAATCAAAATTCTGTTGTTTGATCTGAAGATATTTGGGTAATAATTCCATCTGTGCCACACCGACGGCTGCCTGAATATTGTTTAAGCGGTAATTAAACCCTACCTCGCCATGAATATAACGCAAGGCGTCATCTTTGGCCTGCGTGGTCAGATATCTTGCCCGGCGGGCTAATGCCGCGTTGTCCGTCACAATCATCCCGCCGCCGCCCGTCGATATAATCTTATTGCCGTTAAACGAAAAACATCCAACATCGCCGACCGTACCTGTATGGCGTCCGGCTAAAGAGTTTTTGCGATAATACGTTCCCAGGCTTTCAGCCGCGTCTTCAATCAGACGAATATTGCGCGCCCTGCATAATTTACGCAGCCCCTCAATGTCCGCGGCATTCCCAAAAACATGGACCACCATCAAAGCGGCTACACGCTTTTTGGTTTTGCGGTTATAAGAAAATCCTCCCCGCATGACGGTACGGGTTTCAATGAATTCCTTCGTTTTAACAGGATCAATATTATAGAAATCATCGCAATCCATAAATACGGGACTGGCATTCACATAACTAACCGCGTTGACCGAAGCAATAAAAGTAATGGTGGGAACTATAACTTCATCATGAGCTTTTACTCCCGCCAATAAAAGCGCCGTGTGCAAAGCAGCTGTCCCGTTCACACACGCAATGGCGTGCTTAGCGCCCGTCCGTCGACATATGTCCTCTTCAAACCGGTTGACATAACTTCCCACGGAGGAAATCCAGCCGCTGTCTAAACAGTCTTTGACATACTTCAACTCGTTTCCGCCGATAACGGGAATTGACAATGGTATTATTTTCTTAGACATGATAAATCTCTGATTTATATAAATGCTTGTTATTTGCAATCCACTCGATCGTTTCGCGCAAACCCGCTTCCAGCGAAAACTTCGGCTTCCAGCCGGTCAGCGCTGTTAGTTTTTTCCGGCTGCCGCATAAACGCATGACTTCGCTTTTTTTGGGACGCATCCGTCTTTTTTCTTTAACAATTTCAATCTTTTTCCCAACCATCGACGCAACAAGTTCAACAACGTCCTTGATGCTCACTTCTCTTTGACTCGCGATATTGATCTCTTGGCCTGTGGACTTCGATGACTGTGCAATGGCAATAAACGCCTCGCACACGTCTTTCACATAATTAAAATCGCGGTAAGAAAGAATTTCACCTAACACGACTTGATTGCCCGTTAGAATTTGCGCAATGATCGTTGGGATAACCGCGCGCAATGACTGCCTAGGACCAAACGTGTTAAACGGACGCACCGTGACGGCAGGAATATCAAACGAACGGTAAAACGACTCCGCCATCCTGTCAGCGGCTATCTTCGTCGCGCTGTAGGGTGACTGCGCCTGCAACGGATGTTTCTCATCAATAGGCACATATTGGGCCGTCCCGTACACTTCCGATGTCGACGTCACCAGAACACGTTGTGTCTTATGCTGCCTAGCGGCTTGCAATACATTGAGCGTTCCTTTTATATTTGTGTCGACATAATTATCAGGAGAAACATAGGAATACGGAATTCCGATTAGGGCGGCTAAATGAAAAACCGTATGAACGCCTTCTAACGATTTCATAACTCCGTACGGATCACGGATATCGCCCATAACAACGTCGAGCTTTTGCAGTTTTTCCTTGGGAAAAGAATCCAGCCATCCCCAGCTGCCGAAAGAATTATAAAAACAAAATGCCCTCACCTGGCAACCCTGAGCAAGCAGGGCTTCAACGAGATGACTGCCGATAAAACCATCCGCCCCTGTAACAAGTATTTTTTTTCCTTTAAGATTCATATCGTTATTTACCTTGATCGATGGTTGATTGTAACGATTCATTATGAAATTCCGACTGGTGTATTGTTCCATTATCCAGGACATATTTCTGGTCGGCAAAAAATACTGACGAGACCCTGTGCGTCACGATGATGATCGTATATTCATTTTTTAAATTCTTGATTGTCTCAAAGATTAAACGTTCTGAATCCATATCCAGGTTGCTGGTCGCTTCATCGAGAATCAAAATCTCTGGTTCCATTAAAAGCGCGCGGGCAAGAGCGACACGCTGACGCTGGCCGCCGGAAAGCTTCACGCCATTTTCACCGACCTGGGTGGCAAGGCCCTGCGGAAGACCGGCAATGACTTTGTCTAATCCAACTTTCTTTAAGACCGCCTGCAGTTCATCCGGCTGATAACCATCAACCCTGATGGATAAATTTTCTTCAATCGTTGCGTCAATCAAGGTTGTTTCCTGACTGACATAGGCCACCTTTTTACGAAAAGAATCCTTATCGAGTTCTTCTTGCGCAATGTCGCCATAAAAAATACGACCCGACGCTGGTTTCAAAAGCCCCAGCAACAAATCAAGCAAAGTTGATTTTCCTGAACCGGACGCGCCCACAAAGGCCGTGGTTTTCTTAGGCTCAATGGATAAGTCCACGCGTTCAAAAACTTTTTTCCCGTTGGGATACACATAAGACACATCTTCAAAACGAATAGGCTGCTGGGACACAAAAGAAGACATTCCATTTGTCTCACGATGAGATTTTAACTGTTCCAGCCGCCGCTGCACCGCCTCATACGCCGGGATATTGCTGTCGAGCGTGGCAAAGGCCGTGGATAACTGCGCAAAATTCGGGGCCACCCTGGAAAACACAAAAAGGATAACCAAAAGCGCGGAATATTCCAGCTTCAGGGATTGATGAAAATACATAACCACCAGCAAAAATGTAAAGGTCACAATCATTCCAAAAATACGCTGCAGTTCCATTAAAAACGTTTCTTTTTTCGTGAGAAGTGCGATGCGTCCGATGATGGATTGGATTGCCCCTGTCATTTTTTCGTTTAACAGCGATGTCTTGAAAAACTTTTTATTCTGTTGAAGCACAACCAAATCATTAGAAAGCTTTGAAAGCGTCCGGTGATATTCCGCGGCCAGCCTGACAATACGTTTGGAAATGAGCATATTTCCGACGGCAATAGTTCCATAAACCACAACCGCTAAAAGCGTGACCGTGATGGATAATTTGACCGCGACTGCCAGCAAAACCAAAACCTGCACCAAATAAATAATAACCCGCTGGGCATTTAAATGCGCAACACTGGCCATATCAGATTCGCGCAGGGCAAAATAATTAATCTCACCCGTCCGCGCCTCCAGAAGCCACAACCATTGGACATGGCCGTACGCCTCCATTAAAACATTGCGGTAATGCCGCGCCAAATCCGCCTGGGCATAAACGGCAATCAAAGTGGAAATCGTTAATAAAATCTGACCCAATAAAAACAAAACCCCACAGACAACCAGAATACTGGCAAAAGAAACCGGAATCCCGAATGCCGACAGAACATGCTCCATTTGAACAAGCACTTTGCCCTGCCCCGCTGATGAGCCGTCCTTTAAATAATCCAGCACAGGAATTAAAAGCGGAATCCCGACGACGCTGAAAAAACCGCTGGCGCACTGCAGCAACACAATCGGTAAACTGTACGGCGCCTGGGCCACAAGCCTTGGGATCAGCGTAAATTTCTGGATGATTTCATTTGGTTTAGTCATCAATCTAATTCCTGACAAAAACTCCCGCCCCTGTTGCGACGTTATCCAAATACCCGATATGTTTTAGATACGGGATCAACGCGTCCACAAAATCACGGCCGCTGGTTTCATACTGTTCGGGCGTTCCCGGTTCATTGCAAAATTGCATCGGATACGTCGGAACAAAACTGTGTTCCAAGAGCGCCGCCAAAAAGCATGTGATGCGGCGTTCCCGTTCCTGCGCGGAAACAGGGGACATCCTTTTGATTTCATCCCTCATTTCCAAAGGAAACGTCCTAATGCTCGCAAATTTCGCGGATAATCCGAGGACATCAAAATAATTATCCACAAAAGAAATGATCGGTTTGCCGTGGAGAATCGCCTCCCAGCCGGTCGTGCCGGTTACAACCGCCACCATCTGCGCGCCTTTGATTAATTCCTCGCCGGTCATGCTCACAGGCACCATGCGCACATTGGGAAATTGTTTAATCTTGTCATAAAACGCCTGCGGCCGCACCCGGGCAATGAACATGGCCGGATGTTCTTTCACACAAACGGTCCAGTCATGAGGAACGCTCTTAGATAAAAGCTCGATGGTGTACAGCTGGTTCATCCATAGCGTCCCCTGAAAATTGGTGGAATACTCCGGGTTCACGTGCAGCGGATAATAAATATATTTCTCGCCGTTTTCCGGACGTTCGCCGATTCCCGCGCGCATCAGACGATATTTTTGATACGGCATTCCCGCCGCCAGACGGATATTATCCATAAGCGTGCCCAACCGATACGTCTGTCCACGCAAATCATCAGACTTATTAAGCGATGCTAAACGGATCCATTCACGGACAGCGCCGGCAGCCGCCTTTGCGCAGGAAAAAACCATCCCAGGCCAAGAAATTTTTTCATGCCGAACCATCTGATGCACGGGATGCTGCTGGTCCATATGCAGATTGGCGCCGAGGCTGTTTTTCAATTCCTGACACAGCGCTTGAG
>JAHFGF010000082.1 GCA_023247595.1 Candidatus Omnitrophota bacterium | reverse complement strand
AGGGCTTTCATTTCATCCTGGATTTGTATTTTCTTGAGATAAACTTCCTTATAAACCGAATTGGCGTTTGTGACATCCTCGTTGAGCATGTCCAGCGCCTGCTGCTGATTGTCATTTTCAGAAAACTGAACCTCAATGCAATCGTCGATAATCTTAACGTCTTTTTTCTTGGGGTTTGTACTCTTGCGGTGGGCTTCATAAAAATAACGTTCCCACGATTCATTCGGCTTGGCCGAAAGTTTAAAAGGAAGAATCCATCCTCCCTTGTTAACGGCGCTTTCCCTGATGCGTTCCTTGTCTAATCCGACAATTGTGATCAACTGTTCTTCCGAGCTCATCGCTGCCTCCCAAATTCTCTTTCGCCGTTATTAATTTAGCTATTCTACAGTTATCTCACGGCATTACAAGGACGAAGCTTGGGCCAGGCCTATTTCATCAATGAACAATGCGCGTTTATGCTATCTTTTTCAAAAGTTTTTTGTTCTGCGGTAATTTAATGTAATTATTTGAACTAAGAACTTTTTCCCCGCTCTTGTCTTCCAAATCTTTCCGGGCATTGCCGGCCACTCCTCCGCCGTCCAAGGCGGCCAATTTATTGTCATCAAATCCGCGGGCATCGCGGGCGCGGGCGATCTTGGTGGTGGATGCCTCGCCGAGCATTGAAAAAATAAGTTCCAAGTCTGTCATGTGATCCCGCAAATTCTGCCGATCCAGGCCTTTGAATTTTTTATACTCGGAAGGCGTCATCCCGAAGGCGGCCTTTGATATCTCCGCGGTCAAAATAGAGTAATGATTCTGATCTTTAATATCACGGTTTCGCCATTCATCCGTGAGCTCTTCACGGATAATGATCCCGCGCACCCGCTTTTCTATCCAGTCATCTGAATATCCTTTAGCTTTGTAAATGGCCCGCATGCGTTTCATGGCCAATTCAGGATCTTCAATCTCCTGCACACGCTCATAACCAACCTTAGCCAGCCATCGTTTGAACGGCTCAGCCTTGGGCGACGGGATCGACTGAATAATTCTGAAGATGCCTTCGGTATTGGCGCAGTCGGTTTCTCGCTCCTTGCCATCCGGTGCAGTTAATTTCAACTGTCGACAAATTGTCGACAGTTCAATTGTTGATTCACTTTTTTCTCTAATTTTCATCTTATACCAATAGTCCCGCGGATTTTCACTATTGGTGAGCGCTGAAACAACATCAACTACCGAAAACCACCATTCATTATTATGAATAGTTTTGCGGACCTTATTACCTTTGAATACAGCGATTTTGGTTAATGACATTTGACTGGACATAAAAAGCCCCTTTGTATGGCCGGTGAGATTGCGCCTTGGGGGGAAGCAATAATTTTTGACATACGCATATTACTACAAAGACAACTGACTGACAACATCCTGCGCCAAGCCGTGGAATATTTTATTTATACGCGTTAATCAGCCGGATAAATGTTTCGGCGTATTTGGCTAATTTGAGTTCGCCGACTCCATAGACCATGGCGAATTGGGCAGATGTCCTCGGGCGGCGCTGGCACATGTCAATCAGCGATTTGTCGGAAAAAATAATATACGGCGGCACGCCTTCGCTGTCAGCCATCTGTTTGCGTTTGGCGCGCAGGATTTCAAATAGGCCTTCGTCATAGCCTTCGTTCGTCATTTGACGGCTAGGGGCTTTTAATTCCACCGCATCGGACGGCGGCTGAAATCCATCAAAGCCGCGCTTTCCGGCAAAAATTCCCAAAGCCCCGTTACCAAAACTTAAAACACCATACTCGTCGTCTTTAACCAAAATTTTTTGAGACAGCATCTGCTGAACCAGCGACTGCCATTGTTTGACCGTCCAGCCGCGCCCCGCCGCGAAGGTGGAACATTTCTGGTGATTGTAACTTAAAATTTTTTCCGATTGACTGCCGCGCAGAACATTGATGATATGAAGAGCGCCGAAGCGTTCGCCGGTTTCGCTCATGCATTGCAGAAATTTTACAGCCTGAAGCGTCAGGTTGACAGCCGATTCCTGAGGTTTGCTGCAGTTGTCGCACAGCCCGCAATTTTCAATCGAATAAGGTTCGCCGAAATAAGTAATCAGCGCGATCCGACGGCACCGGCGGCTTTCCGCGAAACTCACAATCGCGTTGAGATGATTCTGCGCCACACGCCGCTGGGCGTCACCGGCTTTCTGTTCGATAAAATAACGGATCTTGCCGCTGTCTCCCGCGGAATACAAAAGCAAACAGTGCGACGGCAAACCGTCACGCCCGGCTCGGCCGGTTTCCTGATAATAGGATTCAATATTTTTGGGAAGGTCAAAGTGAATGACAAAACGCACATTAGGTTTGTTGATGCCCATGCCGAAGGCAATGGTGGCAACCATGATAGGCACATCATCGCGGATGAAAAGTTCCTGGTTGCGGTGACGGACGTCGTCGGGCAGGCCCGCGTGATAGGCCAGGGCCTTGTGCCCCGCTGTTTTAAGCTCATAAGTTAAATCATCCACTTGCTTTCGCGAAAAACAATAAATGATGCCGCTTTGATTCTTGACTGATTTGAGAAATTCCAACACCTGGCGGGTGGCATGGTGTTTGGGGATCACTTCATAAAACAAATTGTCGCGGTTGAAACTCGCGACCAATTCACGGGGCGTTTGAAGCGCCAGATTGGTGACGATATCTTCACGCACCCGCTGGGTGGCGGTCGCGGTCACGGCCAGATAAACCGCGTCGGGAAAATGACTGCGGATGTCTTTGATCTGCCGATATTCTGGACGGAAATCATGCCCCCATTCGGAAATGCAGTGCGCCTCGTCAACCGTCACGCAATCCACACGGCAGGTCGAAAGCATTTCTAAAATTTCCGGCTTAAGCAATGTTTCCGGCGCGCAAAAAAGCATTTTCGTCCGCCCTGAACGGATGCGGCCAATATTGGTCTCATACTCCTCCCAGGAAAGCGTACTATTTAAGACCTCCGCCTCAACGCCTAAATTTTTAAGCTGGCTGACCTGATCCTTCATGAGCGCAATGAGCGGTGAAATCACAATCGTCAGTCCCGGAAACATCAAGGCAGGGATCTGATAGCACAACGACTTCCCCCCGCCCGTCGGCATAATGAGCAAAGTGTCCTGTTTATCCAAGACCAACTGAATGCAGGTATCCTGCAAAGGACGAAATGAAGTGTAACCAAAGATGGATTTGAGGATGTTTAATTTATTATCGTTGATGGCATTGATAAGCATTGGGATGTCTTTCGTGAAGCGTCGTTTGTGAAACGTGAAACGTGAAGCGTGTTGAACGTTTCACATTTTATTATCAAATATTTTGTCGAATGGGATCCAGCAAAGCATCCAACCCATTGACTTTAATTTCATAAAGGCTTTGCAGCATGTTGCCCAGTTTTCCTTTGGGAAATCCTTTACGGGCAAACCACATGATATATGTTTCCGGAAGATCGACAAGCAAAACATTTTTGTACTTCCCAAACGGCATGCGCGCGCGGACCAGATCCAGCAGATAGGCTTCATCAAAGATAGGGGAAGTCAGTTCATTGGACATAAGTTATGAATAAGACGGACAGAATTTCTAGTATCCGGTAAAACTCACTATAATCGTAACCATCGTCATTGCGAGCCGTAGGCGAAGCAATCTTTATAAGATTACTTCGCCCCTTCGCCTGCCTGCGTAGGCAGGAGGCTCGTAATGACGATCATGGACTTAAACGCTATACATCAAGAAGACACATATTACGACGGGATTTCAACCACCAGCTCAACCTTGTCGCCGATGGATTTATTTTTCTTGGCTAATAATTTATTGTACGTGATCCCGAAATCATTGCGGTCAAACGATCCGCGGATGACCACAACGCCCCGGGCTTTATCTTGTTCAACTGTAAGGGCAACCGGCTTTGTCACTCCCTTTAACGTCAAAGCTCCGTTTTCATAAACAGCCTGAGGGAATTTCTCGGCGTCAAAAAACAGCGGGGAACGCAGGCCTTCATCGCGGATGGGACTTTGGGTGTTGACACTCGCGGTCGCAACCGTGACTTTGGCCGATACAATCCGCGTTTGCTCGTCGTTGAATTCAACGCTTCCGCTAAATTCATCAAATGACCCGATGGTGTATCCTGCCTGGTCATGATCAACCATAAAAACTATACTGGCGTTCTTCGAGTTGATGTCTTTCGCCGCGGCAAAAGACTGAGGGCACGCCAAAAGTAACACACACACCATGCTCAATATCGTTGTTTTCATAATCTGCCTCATTTAAGAGTTAAAAGGATTTTGGCCACATGTTCTTTGCCGGATGTATCCATGGCACGCACAAGGATTATCCATTCATTGCTCCCGCGCAGGGCGTCCGGCGTAATGCGCGCGACCAGATCATCGCTTGCTTGCTGGCCGGCAATCCCGATAAGCGGTTTAAAACTGCGGGCATTCTTGCCTTTGCCAGCCTCGACGGTGAAATGATCTACCTTTCCGCGCACGGTTGCGTAAACATCAACAGCAGCCAACTTCTTTCCCTTGTCATCACTGATTTTTTTAAGCCCTGTTATTTTCACATTAAAATGCTCATCCGAAATGGAGCGGATGGCTTTGGCCGCGTCCAAAAAACCCGCGCCGGTGCGAAAGTTCCAATCTTCGTCGCCCATGCGCTTGGCGCTCGACATTAAAATGTCCTCGAGCTCTTCAGGACTCAGTTTAGGTTCTTTGACCAAGAGCAGCGACGCGGTTGCCGCCACCATCGGCGCGGAAAAAGATGTGCCGGACATTTTTGTATACAGACGTTCCCGCTCGCCAGCAGGCCCGTCCCACGACGCGTCTTTGGAATGCAGGGAATAAATTTCTTCGCCCGGCGCCATAAGCGCGTTGTTGGCGCCCCAGTTGGACACCGTGCTGCGCGTCCCGTCCACATTGACCGCGCCCACCGCGAGCGTACTTCCCGACGACGACGGACCAAAGGAATCCAAATCAGCGCCGTCATTGCCGCTGGCGGTTACAACCAACACAGCGCGGCTGCGCGCGTAGTTAATAGCCAGGCGTTCAAGTGTTGAAACGCCTTGGGCACCAAGACTCACGTTAATCACCCGCGCGCCGTTGGTAACAGCGTAATGAATGGCCCGAAAAATGCGAAGGCTGTTGGTGTTCCCGAATTTATCCGCGACCTTCAAAGGCATAATCACCGCGCCGGGATTAATGCCGGCAATTCCCTTGCCGTTATTGGAACGCGCCGCGATGATTCCGGCGACAACCGTTCCGTGCCCGCGCAGATCTTTTAAATCATTATTCTCATCAATAAAATTCCAGCCGTTGACATCATCGACATAACCGTTTTTGTCGTCGTCGATAGCGTTGTCTGGAATTTCTTTCTCATTGGCCCAGATATATTGCGGGGCATCCGGATGCGCAAGATCAAGACCGGAATCAATGACCGCGACAATCACATTTTTCGACTGGGCATCCACCAGATTCCAAGCGGAATTCGGATCCGATTGGGGAAGAAAACCAATCTGCGGCAAACTATATTGGTCATAAACAGCCGGCCCTTCTTTGTCGACGGAAATGCCGACACTGCCGCCCAAAACGCCGGAGCCCACATCTTTGATTCCGCCTAAAACACCGGAGACAATCGGAATGCCTCCGCGTTTTTTCTTCTTTAAAGATCTTTGATAGAGCGGGTCGTTCGGAATCATGTCCTCAAGAACGAAACGGGGCAACACCAATTCCCGCGCGTACGGCGGCACGCATCCGCCATCCATACCTTCAAAATGATTGTTGTAACTTTTAAACGTGTTGAGACTGTTGTTAAATTCGTTTCCTGTACGAAAAAGATCACCAAAGCTCCGACGGCTCGGCAGGATCACGACGCTGTACGGATCAAAATTTTGAGGCTCAAACAAATGGTCATTAATGCGGTATCCTTTATTAAAGGCCGGATATTCTGCGTCTGCTAAATACAAACCGGTGCTCATAGGATTATCATTGATCTTCGCTTTATTCAAATCTCCCATCCAAGCGCCGTTAGCATTGTAAATAGAATATCCCGGGCCCTTGGGAGTTTTGCCCAAAACGACGATGGGCCCGCTTAATCCGTAGGTCTCTCCAAACTTGAAACCCGGATGCCACGACCAGTGCTTATTCTGATATTCGGAAAGCCCGAAATTGTATTGTCCGTAATTTTCGTTGATGCCCAAACGTCCGACGGTAATGCCCTTGGCCTGCCAATCCAACTCAATGGCCTGAAAGCTGGACGCCTGCGGCAGTTCCTGGGGATGAAGTTCAAAATTTTTCTTAGTAATGACATTGATGACACCGCCGACAGCATCTGATCCATAAATCGCGCTGGCGCCATCTTTGAGCACTTCAATGCGGTCAACAATTTCTTGCGGAATCGTCGAGAGATCCTGGCTGTCTGTCCGGCGGCCGTTTATTAAAAGAAGGTTTTTCTGAAGGCTGAGTCCGGCCAGATTAATATCCTGACGCGCGATGATCTCATCTGCCTTTGTGGGAAGCGCTTTGAGAACATCGGCCATATTGCGGTTCTCAACAGGAGTCTTCTGAAAATCTTCCGCCGATAAAACCTGCACGGGAGAAACGCTGTCCACAACCGATCCGGATCCCACTATGGCAAAGGCCGACGGGAAACAAAGAAACAAACCCAAAAGCACCACAAGATAAAAACGCATACCACCTCCTGTTGTTGATTAACCGGGGGACACACGCTAACGTCTTCGTGTGGGAACAGTTTTAAGCACTTTCTTAAAAATCAACACCTCGCCCCGAGTATCCACATAACTGCGGACCTTTTGCTTAAGGACATCCATAGGCTCTTTCGACTCTTTGTTCTCATAAACATAAACCGTGATGAAATAATCGCGGTAACCCACAAGCCCGCCAATGACATCGGGCGATGAAAAATTATATTCAGTCAGACCCGTTTCATTGAAAAAGTCATTAACCAACGGCTGCGACGGATCTTTGGGATTAGGATATTCGATTTTGAAATAAGTGTTTTTAATCGGTTCCCCAATCCACCTAACACGCAAAAATAATCCGGCGCCGTTATCAATGAGAACAACACCGCCCGCTATGACTTGAAGATATTTGCTTTCAACCGGCCGCGGTTCGGTGACGTTGGACATCTTTTTTTGATAGGTTCCCGCGATCATCAACGGGTAATCCAAATTGTAATCTTTGACAGAAACCCAATTCGCCGCCCAACCTGGATTACAAAACAGCATGGTTAAAATCAGACACAAACCATATCCGCACAGTCGCCCGAAACGCATAGACAACTCCCTTGTTATCGTAATTTAAGTTGAATTTTCTTA
>JAHFGF010000081.1 GCA_023247595.1 Candidatus Omnitrophota bacterium | reverse complement strand
CGAGCACGTGATCTCTAATATAGGGAAGATGGTGGTCAAGGCTGCTAATCAATCCGGCGGATACGGCATGTTGGTCGGCCCGCACGCGACCAAAAAAGAACAGACTGCTTTTAAAAACAAAATCAAAAAATTTCCAAGGGAATATATCGCCCAGCCAACGATGGCGCTTTCGCGCATTCCGACGATCATTGAAGAAGAAGTCAAAGGCCGTCATGTGGATTTGCGTCCATATATTCTTTGCGGCAAAGATGTGTATGTCCTGCCCGGAGGGTTGACGCGTGTGGCATTGCGGGAAGGGTCGTTGGTTGTGAATTCTTCGCAGGGCGGAGGCAGTAAAGATACTTGGGTATTGCGTTAGGCGTTTGCGTAAAGGAAAAATAATTTATGTTAAGCCGTGTTGCCAGTTCGATTTACTGGATGAACCGTTACATTGAACGGGCGGAGAACTACGCGCGTCTGATGGAAGTGGATTATAATCTCGCCATGGACCTGCCGCCCGGGTTGGTTGAGCAGCAGTGGCGTCCGCTTATTTTGACGACGGGAGATGACGAACTTTTTCATCAGACCTACGGCGAATTTACCAAAAAAAATGTCATCCGGTTCTTGGCCTTTGACGCGGTAAATCCAAACTCCATTTGTTCCTGTCTTTTTTCAGCGCGGGAGAACGCCCGCACGGTGCGGGAAATTATTCCCAGCGACCTGTGGATGCAGGTCAATGAAATGTATTTATCCGCGCGCGGCGTGGTTAAAGAGGAAAGCTGGAACCAAAAATTTCTCATTCAATTTTTTCGAGACATCAAACAGGGAAGCCATGTGTTTTCCGGAATTATGGACGCCACGTTTTCCCGTTCGGAAGGCTGGCATTTCGGCAACATCGGCCGTTTTTTGGAACGCGCGGATAAGACCGACCGCATCATCGACATGAAATATTATTATCTTCTGCCGAATCCGGATTATGTGGGAACGCCGCTTGATTTGATGCAGTGGTCGGCGCTGCTCAAATCCGCCAGCGCTTTTGAAATGTACCGCAAGGCGTTTGGCAAGCTGGATGTGGCCAACATTATTAAATTTCTCGTGCTCGACCGGGAATTTCCCCGCGCCATGCGTTATTGCCTTATTCAGGCTGAACAGTCTCTGCATTCGATCATCGGTTCGGAGCGGTTTACCTTTGAAACAAAAGCGGAAAAAGAAATGGGCAAGCTGCGTTCGGAACTGGATTACACCGATGTGAATGATATTTTTAAATTCGGGCTGCATGAATATCTCGACGGGTTTCAATTGAAACTCAATCATGTCGGCGCCGCCATCTCAGATACATTTTTTGCGGATCAACTGATAGATAAATTGGTTTAACGGACGTTTAAGCATCAGAAAGGGATTGTATGACATTTTGTTTGGCCATGAAGGTGAAGGATGGTTTGGTCGGGATTGCCGATACGCGGGTGACCAGCGGTAAGGAATGCATGACCGCCAAAAAAGTAACCATTCATCAGAATTCAGGACGGCATTCCGCGTTTATTATGACCTCAGGGTTGAGGTCTTTACGCGATAAAGCGGTGACCTATTTTCATGAGGTCATTGAACAGGAAGATAAAACTTTTAACAAACTTTATAAAATGGTCAATGCCTTCGGCGAACAGGTCAAACGTGTCGCGCTGGAAGACCGAAGTGCTCTGGAAGAAAACGGGCTGGCGTTTAATCTTTACGCGCTCGTCGCCGGACAGTTGGAAGATGACAAAGAGCCCATGCTTTACATGCTTTATCCCGAGGGAAATTGGGTGGAAGTCGGTGAAGGTTCGCCGTATTTTATCATCGGCAACACCGGCCACGGAAAACCGCTTTTGGACCGCGCGCTCAAATTTGAATCAAGCATGGAATTCGCGCTCAAGCTTGGTTTTTTGTCCTTTAACGCGACACGCGTGAGCGCCAATGACGTCGAGTATCCCATCGATGTGGTCACCTGCCGCAAAGATGACTTTCATATCAATGAGAAACGTTTTAACCGCGATGATATGCATAAGTATTCCGTCTGGTGGCAGGAAAGGATTGTCCAGTCTATTAATGAAATGCCTGATGGTTGGGTCAATACTGTCTTTGAACAGACGTCACAGACAGCAGCACGGAGGATTTAATTATGGTCAGTGAATTAACTTTTGTTGTGATTTGTTCAATGCTGTTGTGGAAATTCTGCCAAACCCTTGCCCGTCCGAAACTGGCCGTCAGCCGGAATCGCCGGTGAACACATTCTTTTTGACAGGACCATGCTTCAACCCGCTTAAAGGGCAAAACAATCATAGGTGATAAACTCAAGCGGTCCGTCCATTGGAAGTAAATCATCAACGGTTCTGTTCTGTCCGGAACGTTTACGGGCAGGCAGGGGTGCAGAATAAAAGTTTGTATTTAATATTTTAGGGAAACCAGGAGTCGATATGTTTTTAGCCATCCGACATACAACAGCGTACCAATACACTCAGCCTGTTTATCTGGAACCGCACATCCTCCGGCTGACGCCGAGGGGAGATTCCTACCGGTGTTTATTTGAACGGACATTAACCGTGATTCCTGAACCCGACGGAATAAGCCAGGGCATGGACGCGCACGGATCGTTAGGGCATTTGATCTGGTTTAAGCGAAAAACATCTTCGCTTACCATCATCTCCAAATCAGTTTTGGAATTAAGTGAAGCCAATCCTTTTGATTTTATTGTGCATCCGTCCAGCTGCGTTAATATTCCTATGTGTTATCCGGAAAACATACACGCTCGATTATTGCCTTATATTATTGGGAAGACGATTCACGACGATGTTCGTGAATATGCGTCTCAAATTATCAGGGAAAGCGGTTATAACTTAGTGGAGTTTTCTTCGCATTTAGCCAAGAGAATTTATCAAGACTGTGTTTATGAGGAACGCAAAACAGGTGAACCGTTTTCGGCCGAAAAGGTGTTGAACAGCCGTAAGGGATCCTGCCGCGATATGGCGGTGCTATACGTTGACGCTGCCCGCGCCGCGGGAATAGCCGCGCGTTTTGTCAGCGGATATTATTTTGATAATTCTCCCCAGAATCCGCAGCTTCATGCCTGGGCAGAGGTCTACATTCCCGGAGGCGGATGGCGGGGATATGACCCGACTTTAGGTTTGGCCTGTTATGGGCATCATATCGCGGTCGCTTCCGGCGCGTCATCATTGGACGCGGCAGCGGTGGAAGGTAAATTTTTGGGTGACGCACAATCTTTGATGGAAGCTAAAATGGAGTATGAATATCTTAAAAGCATCACAAAACCCGTCGAGTTTTAATGCGGTTGCGTCAAACATTTTTTGACGTGAGCAGAAATACGCCAATAAATATCATTTTAAAAATTTGACATTCTTCTTTGAGTTTGATACTCTTTTCAAATTCATTTCAGATAAAAATCGGTTTGGGGCATGCGTGACCCAAAAGAATAAATCAAAACAACATCATCATTCAGTTACTAAAAGGAGAATCCAATGGAAAAAATGTTATTAACCATGGCCGTTGTCGGCAGTTTAATGGCCGCGGGCTGCACACAACAGCAGGAAAAAGCCGCGTCAACCGAACCGGCCGCTGCCGTTGAAGCCCAAGTCCAGGATATGGCCCAACAGGCAACCGAAACCACTCAGAAAGCTGCCGACGCTGTTGCCCCCGTCCAACAGGAAGCTCAGAACGCCGCTAATGCCATGATGGATCAGGCCAAAGAACTTTTAGCCAAGGCGCAGGATTTAGTGGCTAATGGTAAATTTGAAGAAGCCATCGCCATGGCCCAAAAAGTTTTAAGCATGGATCCGAACAATATCGATGCCAAGAACATCATTGAATCGGCCAAGGCCAAGATTGCAGAAATGGCCCAGCAAAAAGCCGGTGAATTGAAGGAAGGCGTTGCCAATAAGCTTAATGCGTTAGGCAACTAATTCTTTATTTCAAAATTGTCCACGAGAAAAGGCCCGCGTTAGTTTGACGCGGGCCTTTTTTTACTGTCAGGAAAATAAGAGTTATGTCTTCTGGCGTAATCCTGTTTTTGACAAGGAGCCAGTACAGATTGATTGAAGTTTACCGGCAATGTGTTACGATACGCGCAGTCAGTTGATTTTTTGCTGCATAAAATGATTTCAAAAAAAATAAATTTTTTCGCGTAAACAAATGACAATCAAAAAAATAATTTTAACTTTGGTTTTTCTGTTTTTCATTTTGTCCGAAAGAAATGTTTGGGCGAGGGATGATTTTCAGTATCGGCAGCTTCTTACGGTCAAGCTGGTGGACACTAAAAAGGTTGATTTCTCAATATTCAGCCAAATGCGCATGAACCATGATGCGCAGGACATCAGCTTTTATTTAATCAGCCCGCAATTGAAATTTGATGTGTGGAAAAATGTGGCTTTGGGTTTAAATTATTCTTATGTGAATCTCAAAGTGTTTAATTCCGCGGCAGGCCGGGATGAATTTAAAATTCACCATCGCTGTGAGCTGGAAGTTGACCCGCATTGGAGCGCGGGGGACTGGCTGGAGGTCCAGATGCGAAACCGTTATGAATTCCGCTGGATTGAAGACCAGGGTTCGGATAATCCCAGGTTTCGCCAGCGCACGCAATTAGAATTTCCTTTGAAGCATCTTTCGCCGGTACAGTCCGTCTACATGAATTCCGAATTTTTTTATGACATAAACGACCATCGTTATAATGAAAATTGGACCGTCCCGTTAGGAATCAAGTTTAAAGTTAATAAAAACGCTTCTTTAAGTGTTTTTTATATGGTCCAATCGCGTCTGACCAGCGCCTGGACATCCAGCCAAATCGTTGGAACCGGCGTTTTTATCAAAATTTAAGAATCAGCCTTCTTTAGAGAGGCGCTATTCTCCCGCCTTCTGCTTGTTTTCATCGACAAGTTCTCCAAGTAATAAAGATTAAATATTTTTAATAATTTGTTAACGTTAAATTAATGTCAAATATGTATAATCCTGCTATTCGAAGAAAAACATTTGACATTTGTGTAATGAAAAATTTGACGGCAAGGCAAAGCGTTGAAGTTCTTTTTAATCTCGTATTTTTTAATTAAGCAGCGATGCCCGTTGTTAATGTTTGACACTAAAGCGCGCAGAATGAAATCAAATTTAATCGGCATACTCAATTCAGGTGTAAATCTTAAATGAACAAATATCAGAATCAAGGGAGTGAAATGAAAAAGATACTATCTTTATTTTTTTTGGGAGGATTTTTAGTTATTTATTTCTCGTTTGCAGGTCTAGCGCAAGCAGCAACATATTATGTCCGCACAGACGGCGGTACTTCCACGCAATGTACCGGAACAACAGACGCGGCATATTCTGGTTCTGGCAGCAATCAGGCATGCGCGTTTAATCATCCTTTCTGGGTTTTGTCCGCGGCCGGTTCTCCTAATAAGATGGTTGGCGGTGATACGCTCATCATCGGACCTGGTCAGTATATGATGGGACTTGACGCGCCAAACACGCCCAGCTGTTCTCAATATTATCCCTGGGATTGCCGTTTGCGCGCTGTTCCTTCTGGAACCGCGGCAGCGCCTACACGTATTCTTGGAAAAGGCTGGGACACCGGATGCGCGAGCAAACCGCAGCTTTGGGGAACGGAACGTTCTGCCAGTATTTTTGATTTAAATGGAAGCAGTAATGTGCAGATTCAATGTTTAGATATTACGGATCATTCCAGCTGTATGGACAGCGGTCCGGATTCTGCGAATGTCTGTAATCGAAACACCTATCCGTATGGGCCTTGGGCTTTAATCGGGATTGTGGCTTCCGACAGCTCCAATGTTTTATTAAAGAACGTCAATATCCATGGTTTGCGTTCAGGTATTTTAGCCGGACGAGTGGGCGGTTGGATTTTGGAAAAGACCGATATCGTCGCTAATTCATTTGTGGGTTGGGACGGCGATATTGGAGCAACCACATCTTCCAATACCGGAACAGTGACCTTTAAAAATTCCCGCATTATGTGGAGCGGTTGCGGCGAAACCTATCCCGGATTACAGCCGCATCATTGCTACAGCCAGGATCAGGGCGGATACGGAGACGGATTAGGCACAAATGTTACCGGCGGTAATTGGGTTTTTGACGGGGTGGATTTCAGCCATAACACTTCGGATGGTTTGGATCTTCTTTATCACAATGGCCTAGGATCAGTCGTCATTTCGCATTCTCGCTTTGAAGGAAATGCCGGCAATCAGGTGAAAGTCGCGGCGCCAACGGTAATTGATAATTCCAAAATCATCGGCGATTGCGCGTTTTTTAAAGATAAATCTTTTACATCAACGACCAGTATTGGATTTTCTCCGGTTGCCTTTAATAATTGCCGGGCCGGCGGAAATACAATGGCTGTTGCATTTCAAGCGGGAATGAATGTCGCCATTTATAATTCCACGGTTACTGGTAATGGGGATGTTTTGATCCAGTCCAGCGGTTCTAGCTGTTTAGGAACGGAAAAAATAACTTCGCAGAATAATATTTTTATAGGCGGGTTGGAATACAACACCGGCGGTTCGGATATTGCAGACCTTTACTACGCCGCCGGCGCTGGCGGTAATGGGGACGGAACCTGCGGCAAGGTTGCGTTCTCAACGAATAATGACATTATTTGGGCGACCAAATATAATTCGAGTGAATGCACCGGATCATCATCATTTTGCGTAGATCCCAAAATTGTCGGGCCGCTTTCTTATAGCGGTGATAATCAAAATGTGGCTTTGCAATCCGTGAGCCCGGCCATTGGCAAAGGGAAAATTATTCTTTCGCTTTTGTTAACGGACTTCAATAATTATTCTCGAGGATCACTTTGGGATATTGGCGCTTTGGAGTATGGCTCGGTGCCGCAAACATCTACAGGCGGGACGACTACTACACCAGTTTGCGGAAATTCGGTTATTGAATCTGGCGAGGTTTGTGATGGAGCTTCCTTAGGCGGAAAAACCTGTTCAACACAAGGGTTTACAGGCGGCACACTATCGTGCTCGAGTTCATGCCAACTAAATACATCTGCCTGCACCAGTACCGTAGCTAAAGTGTGCGGCAACAAAGTCATTGAAACAGGTGAAACGTGCGACGGGACAACTCTCGGTGGAAAGACCTGCGCCAGTCTTGGTTTTTCCGCCGGCACATTGGCGTGCTCATCAACATGTCAATTCAATACCTCCGGCTGCACAAGCGCTTCGACTAGTACTTGCGGTAACAAAATTCTTGAAACCGGTGAACAGTGCGAGGATGGTACTCTCAATGGGCAATCATGTTTGACGCTAGGATTTGACGGAGGTAGTTTAGGATGTTCCAGTTGCCGATTTAATACCAATGCATGCGTGAACATTGTTGCGGATGTTTGTGGGAATAAAGTTTT
>JAHFGF010000080.1 GCA_023247595.1 Candidatus Omnitrophota bacterium | reverse complement strand
CTTGATTGTCATTGATTCCGTCGCTGCGTTAACACCTCGCGCGGAAATTGAAGGTGACATGGGCGACGCCCACATGGGTTTGCAGGCCAGGTTAATGTCGCAGGCACTGCGAAAATTAACCGCGGCTATTAACAAAGCCAACACGTGCGTTATTTTTATCAATCAAGTCCGTATGAAAATCGGCGTTATGTTTGGCAATCCGGAAACCACCACCGGCGGGCGCGCGCTGAAATTTTACGCCTCTGTCCGTATTGATTTGCGAAAAATTGATTCGATTAAAGTGGGCGAAAATATTATTGCCAACCGCGTGAAGGCCAAGGTTGTCAAAAATAAAGTCGCGGCTCCTTTTCGTGAAGCGGAATTTGAAATTCATTTTAATGAAGGTATTTCTAAGGTCAGCGATATTATCGATCTCGGCGTGACTTATGAAATCCTGGTTAAATCCGGCGCATGGATTTCCTATGAAAATGAAAAAATCGGCCAAGGACGGGAAAGCGCGCGTAAATATCTGCAGGATAATCCGAAAATTATGGCCAAGATAGAAAAAGAGATTATCGCCAAGCTCAAAGCCCAGAATTTACCAGCGACGAAAGAAACAAAGGCGAAAGCTGTTGGCCAGGATTAACGGCCAGGATGAGACCGCATGATTGCCAGAGATCATGACGAACAACGTGAGTTTGCGCGGGCCAAAACGGCTGCCTTTCGGTATTTGAAAATTCGCGAGCGAAGTGTTTATGAATTACGGGAAAAATTAGAGCGTAAGAAGATTGAACAAAAGATAGTTAGCCAGGTTATTGATTATCTTTTGGATAAAAAGTTCCTAGACGACCGTTCGTTTACAAAAAATTGGATTCGTTACCGGCAGGCAAGGCCGTTTGGCCCGCAACGCATTAGCCTGGAATTAAAACAAAAAGGGATTGATAAAGACATCATCGCCGAGGAGATAAGCCTGGCGTTTGAATTGTTGGATCAATCCGATGTTGTTTTAGAAATGGCCCAACGCAGGGCCGTGCGGTATCAAAAAGATGAACCTTTTAAGCGTAAAAAGAAAGTGTTTGATTTTTTAGCCAGGCGGGGTTTTAGTTTAGAATTAATAAAGAAGGCTATTGCGAAGATATGACAACCAATGAGATAAGAAAGAAATTCCTCGAGTTTTTCCGCTCCAAAGGACATAGCGTTATCCCCAGCGATTCTTTGGTTCCCAAAGACGATCCGACCGTGCTTTTTACCACCGCCGGCATGCAGCAATTCAAGCCGCAGTTTTTAGGCCGCATTGATGGTTATACCCGGGCCGCGTCCTGCCAAAAATGTCTGCGAACCGATGATTTAGATGTCGTCGGAAAAACGGATTGCCACCACACGTTTTTTGAGATGCTGGGCAATTTTTCTTTTGGCGATTATTTCAAGAAAGATGCCATTTCCTGGGCGTGGGAATTTTTTACTGAAATTTTGAGAATCCCAAAAGAAAAGTTGTGGGTGTCTGTTTATAAAGATGATGCCGAAGCTGAGTCGATTTGGCTTGCCGAGATTAAACTTCCCAAAGAGCGATTGGTTAAATTAGGCGATAAAAGTAATTTTTGGCCGTCGAATGCGAAAGAAGCTGGCCCCAACGGCCCTTGCGGTCCGTGTTCGGAAATTTTTTATGACTACGGTGTGAATCCAAAATGCACCAATACGCATTGTGATCCGGATTGCAGCTGCGGCCGATTCACCGAAGTGTGGAATCTAGTTTTTACCCAGTTTAACCGTAAGGACGGCGGCATCCTTGATCCGTTACCGGCTAAGAATATCGACACCGGGATGGGGCTGGAGCGTTTGGCCGCTGTCATGCAGGGAAAGAAAAGCAATTACGACACCGATTTGTTTGAACCGATTTTAAAAAAGATTAAAGAATTGATTCCTTCCGTAGGTCAGGTGGAAAGCCGTATCATGGCCGATCATATGCGCGCGGTTACAATCGGCATTTGTGACGGAGTTATTCCTTCTAATGAGGGCCGTGGTTATGTCATGAAGAAACTGATCATTAATGTTTCGGATTTGGTTGTTACAAAAGGCATCCATAATCCGGTTGCGTATCAGTTGGTTCATGCGGTGGTTGAGGCGATGCATTTTCCGTATCCGGATTTGATTGCCAAAGAATTTGAAATCAGCAACGTTATTCGCGGCGTTGAAGAATCTTATTTGAAAGTCCGCAAGGAACGAATTCCTGAACTCAAAGAAATTTTGCATAGTTTTAGATCTCCATTACAAAGGGATTCGAGCAGAAATCAATTTAAAGAATTGGGAGATATTGTTTTTAAGTATCGGGATACGTTTGGTCTGACGCTTGCGACAATCCGAGAAATTTCCATAAGTGTTGGCATAGATGATGCTGATTGGACGAAAATGATCAATTATTACGATAGTTTGATGGATCAGCAAAAAGAAAAATCCCGTGCCGGCAGCAAAATGACCGGCGACGTGTTTGCTGGCGCAGACATCAAATTGGATTTGCCCAAAACTAAATTTCTTGGTTATGACCAGGATTCCTGCGAAGGTACGATTCTCAAAATTTATAAAGATGATAAGGAAATCAGCGAAGCTAAAGAAGGGGACGTGGTCAAAATTATTTTGGATCACACCGTTTTTTACGCGGAATCCGGCGGGCAGATTGGAGATACCGGAACGCTTTGGGCTCCCAAAGTGCGCGTTCGGGTTAATGACACCCAGAAAATTAATGATATCTTTATCCATTACTGCGTAATTGAAGAAGGCGTTATCCGCGCGTCGGATAAAGTGGGCGCGCAGATTGATGAAGCCCGAAGAATCGCGATTATGCGCAATCACACGGCGACCCATCTTTTGCAGGCGGTGTTAAGGGAAATTCTAGGTCCACATGTCAAACAGCAAGGATCGTTGGTGGCTGACGACCGGTTGCGTTTTGATTTCACGCATCCTCAAGCGATCGCGTCTGATGAATTAAAAATGATCGAAGATAAAGTTAATCGCTACATCCTCGGATGCCATGAGGTTAAAAAAGAATCCATGCCTATTGAGAAAGCCAAACAATCCGGAGCGCTGGCGTATTTCGCCGAGAAATACGGCGACACCGTCAGGATTGTGACCATTGGCCCATTTTCCAAAGAATTCTGCGGCGGAACGCATTTAAAAATCACAGGCCAGATTGGTCCGTTTAAGATTATTAGTGAAGGGGCGGTGGCTCAAGGAATCCGTCGTATTGAGGCGTTTACCGGCATGAGTACTTTTGAATATCTGATCATGCAGGAAAATGAACTCAAACGCATATCGCTGATTGTCAAATCACCGGTTTTTGAAACTTCAGCTCAGGTTGCGCAATTGGCTAAGAGATTTAAGGAAGTTGAAAAAGAATCAGAAAAAATGCGCATGGCCTTGATTCAGCAGGACGTGGATCAAATTATCCAAGCAGCGCCAGTTGTCCATAACGCAAAATTGATTTCTCATGTGTTTTTGGGCGCCAGTATGGATGTCTTGCGAAAAATTTCCGACGGGATTAAACAAAAAGCAAAAACCGCGGTTGTCATCTTGGGATCCCGGACCCAAGAGGATGCGTTTTTATTGATAACCGTCAGTGATGATTTAGTCGCGAAGGGTTTAAAAGCAGGGGATTTGATTAAAGATATTGCGCCCTTAATGGGAGGTTCCGGCGGAGGCCGTCCGCAAATGGCTCAGGCCGGGAGCAAAAACCCTGAAAAAATTCAATCTGCCGTTGAACAGGCGGGGCAACTGATTAGGGGAAAAATGGTGTCATGAAAGTTTTAAAGCAATCAGGCGAGGGAATTGAAAAGCTCTATAACCGCCATGCCTATGCCCGCCGACAAATTATTGAAGATAAGGTTCGTAAAATCATTGATGATGTCCGTGTCAATGGTGATACGGCTGTCGGTAAATACACCCGAAAGTTTGATAAAACCAAACTGCTGGTTAAAAATGTACGCGTGCCGGAGTCGGAAATCAGCAGTGCTTTCCAGCATATCACCAGTGATTTTGTTCAGCATTTGAAGGTCATTATTAATAATGTTTCAACCTATTACCGCAAACAGCTTAAAAAACCGGGACGTGTCAAAAGTCGTGACGGTATTCTTTTAAAGGAAGAAATCAAGCCCTTGGATTCCGTCGGGATTTATATTCCAGCGGGCACGGCGCCTTTGGTTTCGTCCGTTTATATGACCGCGGTACCGGCGATTGTGGCGGGAGTCAAACGGGTTGTGATTGCCACACCGCCTAACAAAGACGGACATATTAATCCTTACATTTTGGCTGTTGCCAATCTTTTAAGGGTTGATGAGATTTATAAAATGGGCGGCGCTCAGGCGATTGCGGCACTCGCGTTTGGAACAAAGAGCGTTCCCAAGGTCGATAAAATTATCGGGCCCGGGAATATTTATGTGACTGAGGCCAAACGCCAATTGTTTGGTTATGTGGATATTGATATGCTGGCCGGCCCCACGGAATTGGTTGTGATTGCCAATCGATACAGCAACATGGATTTTGTGGTGGCGGATTTAGAAGCGCAGATGGAGCACATCGGCGGGCTGTCGATTTTGATTACCACGTCCAAGCAGTTAATCAAATATGTCCGGGCGCGGGTTCCCAACGGTTTTGCCATTTTTGTAAAAAATATGGATGAAGCGGTCGACATCGCCAATCGGATTGCGCCGGAACATTTGCAGATCTTAACCAACAATCCTGTCAGTATTGCGAAAAAAATTCGTCACGCGGGCGCGATTTTTTTGGGACCGTACAGCCCGACGGCATTGGGCGATTACGCCGCCGGCCCCAGCCACGTTTTGCCGACCCTTGGAACAGCTAAGTTTTTTTCAGGGTTGTGTCTGTCTGATTTTACCAAAACAAGTCATTTGATTTCGTATTCCAAAAAGGCTTTGGAAAAAGTGCGCGAACCGCTTGAGACCGTGGCCAACATTGAAGGTCTGGTCAAACACGCGGATTCGGTGAATATTAGATTTAAGTAACGTGAGTTCGATGTAATCCTGGCTCAAGTGTGAGGGTTGGGATGAACGTGAATTGAGACCACCACAATTTCTTTAGAGACTTATTAGAGAAATTGTGTGCGGGCTCGTTGAACGGAATCACAATCCTCACACTTGAGCGATACGCATATGGGAGAGATTCCATTTAATCCATACGGCTCCACGATCCGCTAGTTCATTATTCTAATGATTCTTTAAAGAAATGAACTAAGGATCAAGTCGCCTTTATGGCTTAAACGAAATCTCTCCCGCTTAAAGCGCGTTATGTCGAACTGACGTTAAGTAATATAGCGTATCAAGCGCGTATGGGTGATAGGTAGTAAGAAAGGAAATGCAATGAGTGAGCGCAAGGCTGTTCTTGAACGTAAAAGTAATGAAACGCAGATTAAAGTTGATCTAAACGTCGACGGCAAAGGTAAGACAAAAATAAAAACTCCGATCGGCTTGTTAAGCCACATGATCGAATTGTTCGCGTTTCATGGGTTCTTTGATTTGAATCTCGAAGTGACGGGTGATACGCATATTGATATTCATCACACCAATGAAGATATCGGAATAGTTTTGGGGAAGGCGTTTAAAAAAGCTGTGGGCGATGAGAAATCCGGTATCAAACGTTTTGGTTCCGGTTTCGCGCCGATGGAAGCCACTCTTGGTCATTCGGTGGTTGATATTAGCGGGCGCGGCTATTTCAAAATGGACATCGTTGGTTACGGAAACGACCGTTTGCCGGAATTGAAAAATGAAGAAGGATACAGCATTCAGCATCTCGAACACTTTCTTGAATCATTCGCTCATCAGTTGGGCGCGAACATCGTTGTGACGGTCAAACGCGACAGCGCCGCTGATCTTCACACGGTCATGGAAACGGTCTTTAAGTCATTGGGCATGGCATTGGATCAAGCGACAACGGTCGATCCACGCCGTGATGGAAAAGTTCCGTCGACAAAAGGAATAATTGATTAAAGTGAGGTTTCTGTATGCAAGATGTCCCAGTAGGGAGTTTCTTCGCTTTTATTTTTTTGCCACTGTTTAGTCTTGTTGTTCTTCATTTAATGTGGTTAATGATGAGAAATTTTTCTTCAGCATTGACTAGTCCAAAGTGGCCTACAGTAGAAGGAATAGTTGTAGATACAATACTAAGGGAAGATCGGGTTTATGGGAGTGGTACTGTATGTTTTTATAATATGAAATATAAATATTCGGTAAATGGGTTAAGTTATTCAGGAAATAAAGAGAATATTTTTAAGACATTTAAAGAAGCCCAAAAAGAAACTGAACAACATCCTGTTAACGGAAAAATAGTGGTTTATTTCAACCCTAGAAATAACAAAATTTCTGTGCTTCAGACTGGTATTGTGTGGAATGATTTTTTTGGTTATATCCTGATAATATTCATCGGGATTTTATATCATGTCGTCATGTATGGTTTTTTCAAGAAACTATTAGTTTCTCTTTGAAGTTTGATGACCATCCTGATTGGAAAGTTTTTAGCTTCTGACTATAATGATCGCAATCATCGACTACGGCATGGGGAATTTACGCAGCGTTCAAAAGGCGCTGGAGAATGTCGGCGCTCAGGCTGTTGTGACGCAGGATCACTCGGTCATTGCCCGTGCTAAAAAAGTAGTTCTTCCAGGTGTCGGCGCCATTCGTCCGGCCATGGAACGGTTAGATGAGCTGGATCTTATTGAGCCCATCAAATCGGTCATTAAAAAGGGAACTCCGTTTTTAGGAATTTGTCTGGGGCTTCAATTGCTGTTTGAAAAAAGCTTTGAGGGCGGTGAAATCGAAGGCTTAGGAGTTCTGCCGGGAAGCGTCACGATGTTTCGAGGCGAAGGCCTCAAGGTTCCTCACATGGGATGGAACCAGTTAAAGATTCGAGACGATTGCCGGATGTACGACAACGTTGCTAACGGATCGAATGTTTATTTCTGCCATTCCTATTTTGTCCGTCTGATGGGCGACAGCCAGGATGACAGGATTGCTTCTTTAACGGATTACAACGGTTTTTTGTTTGTCTCATCCGTATGCCGGGACAATCTTTGGGCGGTGCAGTTTCATCCTGAAAAGAGTCAAAAGATCGGTTTAAAAATCTTGGAGAATTTCAACAGCCTATGATTTTATTTCCTGCGATTGATCTCAAAAATGGCAAAGTCGTGCGTCTGCTCCAGGGACGTTTCGATGATGTCACGCAATACGCAACGAATCCCGTGACTATGGCGCAGAAATGGGAGTCTTTGGGCGCCCAGTGGCTGCATCTGGTTGATCTCGACGGCGCTCAAACTGGACAGATGAATAATATGGAATGGATTTTTAATATTGTCCGTTCAGTTAAAATTCCTGTTCAAGTGGGAGGCGGAGTGCGTTCTCTTGAAACGATCGAGAAATTGATTGATGGAGGCGTGTCCCGAGTTATTTTAGGGACGCGCGTGGTTGAAGATGAAACTTTTCTTAGTGACGCCTTAGTCAAATGGCCCGACCAGATTGCCGTCAGCCTGGACCATTCCGGCGGATATGTTGTGACCCGCGGCTGGGCTGTGATGTCGCAATGGCTCATCATTGATTTGGCC
>JAHFGF010000079.1 GCA_023247595.1 Candidatus Omnitrophota bacterium | reverse complement strand
ATTCAGCAAGGATGTAGTTGCGCAGGATTCGCATAGGTAACTAACAAAACGGGTTATGAAGTGCGGTTAATGCGCAAGGGCTATGACAAATAGGCCAACCCGTTTGGCGCCGGCTTCTTTCAGAAGATGAGCCGCCGCAGAAGCTGTTGCTCCGGTTGTTAAAAGATCGTCGATTAATAAGATAGATTTATCATTAATCTTCGAATGAGTTTTTATTTTAAAAGCGCCTTGCATGTTTGTCCAGCGTTCTTTTTGGTCTAAAAAAGATTGTGGTTGAGTATGACGGATTCTAATCAAGCTTTGGTTATGGATAGGGATTCCATGAGAATGGCTAATCATCTCCGCGATGAGTTGCGCCTGATTAAATCCCCGTTCCCGAATACGCACGGGATGAAGCGGGATGGGAATAATCAAATCAAACTGATTAAACGCAATCGGGTATGAGTGACAAAAGGTATGAATGAAATATCGAAAGACGTTTCGAACCATGGTTCGCTGCTGATACTTGAACAGATGCAGCAGTTTTTGAATTTCGGGAGTGTAAGCAACTGTTCCCCAGGCCTGGTCAAAGGCAATGGGATATTTTAAACAAGCCGGGCACAGGCCTTGGGCGGAATAAATGGTTAAATGCCGGGAACAGCGCAGACAAAAAGGAGGCGTATTGAATTCGACAGCGGCAAGGCAAGAAGAACAAACGTGGGGGAGGTTTTTGTCCGGGACATATTGGCTGCACAGAAGACAATTATATGGAAAAACGAGATCTCCAAGTCCTTCGAGGAGAACTTTCAACATGGCGCTATGGTATCATGGGAGAATTTGGTTGTCACATAAAAAAAATCTCTCTATAATGTTGCCAAATCAGACGGAAAATATTAATTCATCGAGGAAATTATGAAAATAAAACTTATGGCTGTTCATTGTTTGGTTGTTGCTCTTTGTTTGTTTGTCGCGCGTCCGGTGTTGGCCTATATGGATGATCTTGAGATTTTGGAACAGAAGGACATTGTTCAGCTTAAGGACGTGCAGTTGATGGATAGGTTTATTGATGTGCTTGTTGAAATGGAAGCCAGCAAGACATTTCATACCACGTCAGGATTTACACCAAAAGAATACACGGCATATAAGAATTTATTACGTTATCGAATCCAATTATTAATGGAAATCCATAAGCGCGGTTTAGAAGCCCCTTCTTTGGATAAATAAATCAAACAACCACATGGATGATAGGAATTTTGTATGGTCATAATGAACGCGACAGAAGCAAAGGTAAAACTTTTTGAATTGTTAAAATCTCAGGCTTTTTTTAAAGAAAGAATCATCCTTTCCTCGGGCAAAGAAAGCGATCATTATTTTGATGCCCGACGGGTTACTCTTTCGGCCGCAGGCGCTTTTTTAACAGCCGCGGTTTTGCTGGATATGGTTAAGAATGACAAGATCGAAGCCATCGGAGGCCCGACGTTAGGCGCCGATCCCATGGTTGGGGCTGTTGCTTTACTCAGTTATCAAATGCAAAAACCACTCAAAACATTTATCATCCGCAAGGCCCCCAAAGCCCACGGTAAACAACAGCAATTGGAAGGGCCCATATTATCCGACGGCGCATCAGTCATTTTGATCGATGATGTGGCCACCACCGGCAAGGCTTTTCTGGAATCCTTAGACGTCACCGACCGCATGGGAATTAAGGTGGTCAAATGCATTTCAATTATCAACCGGCAGGAAGGCGCGGATGAAGCCATGGCCAAACGCGGCTGTAAGCTGGAATCGATTTTTACGTCGAAAGAATTTTTAAAGGCATAGGTGGGTAGGTGATGGGGGATAGCTGATGGAGAATAGAAGTTAGAAGGATAGGCAAGATGATCAACAGCCATTCTTTATAGTTAACGTCAGTTCGACATAACGCGCTTTAAGCAGGAGAGATTCCGTTTAAGCCATAAAGGCGACTTGATCCTTAGATCATTTCCTTAAAGAATCATTAGAATAATGAGCTAGCGGATCGTGGAGCCGTATGGATTAAACGAAATCTCTCCCATATGCGTCGCTCAAGAGTGAGGATTGTGATTCCGTTCAACGAGCCCGCACACAATTTCTCTGAATAAGTCTCTAAAGAAATTGTGGTGGTCTCAATTCACGTTCATCCCAACCCTCACACTTGAGCCAGGATTAGAGAGAACTCACGTTAGTTAAACAATATCCTTCAACCATCACCATTTTCAATATGAAATCAATCATTCTAGCCTCAGCCTCTCCGCAGCGCAAAAACTTGCTGAATTTGACGGGAATTCCTTACGCCATCATCCCCAGCGGCGCGGATGAGCTTAAGAAAATCACCACCACCTGCAGTCAGTTTGTCAAAGACAACGCGCTTTTAAAAGCCCGTGACGTGGCGAGCCGGTGCAAAGACAGCATTGTTATTGGTGCGGATACGATTGTTTATGTGGGACATAAAAAAATAATCGGCAAACCGCGCGACCTCGCCCAGGCTAAAGAACATTTGAAATTGCTGATGAGCCATCCGCATTGGGTTTATACAGGTGTTGTCGTTATCGATACCCAGACCAAAAAAGAAATCGTGGATTATGAAAAGACAAAAATCTTCATGACTAAGATTTCGGACGATGCCATCGATGAGTATTACAAACACATGTCGCCCTTGGATAAGGCGGGCGGTTTTGACATTGAGGGCAAAGGCAGTGTTTTTATCCGGCGGATTGAAGGCTGTTATTTTAATGTGGTGGGATTGCCTCTGGCAAAATTAAGGACCATGTTAAAAAAAGTTGGGGTGCATATTTTGACTCTGTGCCTTGTCTGGGGTTTGTCCGGATGCGCTTCGGAATATAATCTCGCAACCCAAAAACAAGAAACGATGCTCTATGGATCAGAACGGGAAAAAAGCATCGGTGCCGGCATGGCCCAGGCGGTTGAAAAGGAAGTTAAGCTAAGCGCTGATGTTGATGTCAATGAACGCGTTGAGCTGATTGCCAAGAAAATTGCGGAGGTATGCGACCGTCAGGAATTGGTTTACACAATTAAAGTCATCGATGAAGACAAAATCAATGCCTTTAGCCTTCCCGGCGGATATGTTTATATTTATAAAGGCTTAATTGAAAAAGTAGATAACGATGATCAGTTGGCTTCGGTCATCGCGCATGAGATCGCCCATATCACCGCCCGTCATTCCATAAAACGGATGCAGGCTATTTATGGCGATATGTTGCTGCAGATTGCCGCTATTGCCACCACCAACGGTAATTTTGCTTCAGGTGTTAATTTTGCTTTGTCGTCGGTTTTCTTTGCCCATGCCCGTCAAGATGAATATGAGGCTGATGCGCTCGGCATTAAATATATGAAGAAGGCCGGATATAACGTGGCTGAAATGGTTAACATGCTTAAGAAATTGAAATTTAACCAGGACAAAGAACCGTCGCGGCCGTATAGTTATTGGAGGACGCATCCGTATTTAACCCAGCGCATTGCCGCTGCCGGACAAATTACAAATCAGAGGATTGATTTCAGGCAATATCTGAATCTGACGGGGGAGAAGGATTAGTTGAGGGGAGCAAGTAGTAAGGAGTAGGTAGTAAGTAGAGATCGAAAGTTAATTCGTACTAGGCGGAAAGACAAAAATATAAAGACAGCAGGCGGTGTGATCATGATCAAAAAATATTTTTCTTCCAAAAAATCCTATACCTGTTTTGCCTTCTACATACTACTTACTACGTACTACTTACTTTTTCCCATTAATGCAAACGCTGATCAGCCAAAACAAATCTGCTTGCGCGACGCATGTCTGGCCGTTGAAATCGCTGACACCGATATCAAGCGGACGCAGGGTTTGCAGGGACGGACATCAATGAAACAGAACCATGGCATGCTTTTTATTTTTCCTTATCAGAACGTTTATAATTTCTGGATGAAAGATACCTTGATTCCTTTAGATATGATTTGGATCGACAATGCTTTTCAAGTTGTCGACCTGAAAGAAAATGTCCCTCCTTGTGTAAAGGACCCCTGCGAAGTTTATGTGCCTAAAGGTGAAGCGCAATATGTTTTGGAAGTTAATGCTCACTTCGCGCAAAAGCATGGCATTAAGTCCGGTGACAGTGTTGTTTTTAAATAAAATTTTCTTTCCACTCCAGCCGCAAACGTTTTTTAAAACGGTGACCGCATGAACGTCCAGCCTTTGGATGTCTATCTTTCCAGTGACCGCGGATTAATTTGGATTTTTTTAACGATACTATTTCTCATTGGCGCCGGGCTGGCGTTTTGGTTAAGGGGTTTTTATTCCAAGCATGTCCATAAAACCAAGGCGCTGGAAGACGAACTTCATCGCAAGAATAAAGAATTAGAAAATGTGATTACGGAATTAAAAAAAACTCAAGTGCGGTTAATTGAATCCGGAAAGGTCACGGCGGCGGCCGCCTTAAGCGCTGGCATCCTTCATCAAATCAGCCAGCCGATTACGGCTATTCATGGTTTTGTCCGGTTCATGAAGCAGGAAATGAAACCCGACAACACGTTTTACCGTCCAGTTTGTTTGATGGATGAACAATCGGTTTATTTAAAAGAGATGCTCGGTAATTTAATGGTTTTAATACGCCATCGGAAGATTGAGAAAGTTTCAACGCATGTGAATGATGTGATTGAACGTTCAACTAATCTTTTGGCCGATGAGTTGAGAATCAGAAGGATTAGTTGGGAACAAGCGCTGTCATCGCCGTTGCCAACGGTCATGGCTGATCCCATTCATCTGCAGCAGGTGTTTATGAATATTATTGTGAATGCCTGCGAGGCCTTGGCTGTTTTACCGCACGGTCAGGAGCGATCATTGCATATATCGACGAATTTTGATAGCATACGAAACAAGATAGAAGTCCTTTTTAAAGACAACGGGCCTGGTATTCCGGATGATATCAAAGCCCATATTTTTGAGCCGTTTTTTTCAACAAAGATTACAGGTTCCGGTATTGGTCTTGCGTTGTGCCATGATTTGGTGGCTGAGCATGGCGGGAGTATCAGGGTTGAGTCGGATGCTGGCGGGACATTGTTTATAGTCACTTTGCCTGTGCAGGAAGTTTGAAGCGGGAGGGGAGATGAAAAACCGTATGAAAGTTTTGGTTGTGGATGATAAAAAGGTCATTGGGGATTTCTTTGATTTTACGTTAGGTTATTTCGGCCATGACATTACCGTGGTTAATGATCCCAGAGAAGCGGTCAAGGCTGCCAGCGGGCAAAAATTTGATATCGCTTTTTTGGATATCATGATGCCTGAAAAAAACGGGGTCGATGTTTTAAGAGAAATTAAAAGTGTCGTTCCTCAATTGCCGGTTGTGATGATGTCGGGTTATTCGCTTCAGGAAATGAAAGACAAAGCTATGGAGTTGGGCGCTGTCGGATGTTTGAAAAAGCCGTTTGAATTAGATGATGTGCGCCAGATGATGAAAACAGCGCTGGGGCAGAATATAGAATAAAGTGGTAAGTGATATAGCGTAGTTTTAGCATATCGGTGGTAAGTGGTAAGAAAAAAGCGAATGGAAAAAATCCATTCGCTTTTTGTTTTTTACTTACCACGTATCACGTACCACTTACCACGGACTAAGACGTTTTTCTTGGGCGGTAAAAATGCGTCGCTGTGCCGAAAAAGTTTTCAGCGGATTCCATGACGGTTTCAGAAATCGTTGGGTGAGGATGAATGGAAAGTTTAATGTCAGAGGCCAGCGCCCCCATTTCAATGGCAAGCACACCTTCGGAAATGAGTTCACCTGCGCCGACACCGACGATGCCCATTCCTAAAACACGTTCTGTCTTGGGGTCAATAATCAGTTTGGTTAATCCGTCCACACGGTCAAGTGTAATTGCGCGGCCGGAAGCGGCCCACGGAAATTTAACGACATTGACTTCCAGCCCTTTGTCTTTGGCTTCCAATTCTGTAAGACCGCACCAGGCGACTTCCGGGTCGGTAAAGACAACCGCAGGAATGGCCTGAGGTTCGAAGGCAACTTTGTGTCCGGCAATGGCTTCAACCGCAGTGCGTCCTTCATGAGAGGCTTTGTGGGCGAGCATGGGATTTCCGGCAATATCGCCAATCGCGTAGATGTTGTCATCATCGGTTTTTAATTGGCCGTTGATCTTAACAAAACCGCGGTCGGTTAATTTGGCTTTGGTGTTTTCCAGTCCGATATTTTCTGAATTGGGTTTTCGTCCGATAGAAACAAGGATTTTTCCGAAGTCTTCAGTAAATTGTTTTTTATCGGCATCTTCGAAGGTGACTTTAAAGCCCGCGGAAGTTTCAGCGACATTTAAGACTTTAGTCGAGGTCATGACTTTTTCAAATTTGGATTCAATGCGTTTAATAAGGACATTGGCCAGGTCGCGGTCAGCGCCGGTCAATAGCTGAGGCATCATTTCAACAACGGTTACTTTGGAGCCCAAGGCATTGTAAACTGTACTTAATTCCAGCCCAATATATCCGCCGCCGATGACCAACAGGCGGTCCGGAATGCTTTCAATATCAAGCGCCGTGGTTGAATCTAAAATATTTTTGGATTGCGGCAGTGTTGGAATCGTAACCGGGCGCGAGCCGGTGGCGATGATGGCTTTATCAAAAGTGACTTGCTCTGTTTTTCCGTCGACCGTTACGACTTGAAGAGTCGATGAGTTGATAAATTTGGCCATACCCTGGATGTGCGCGATTTTGCGTTGTTTGCGCAATTGGCCGGTTCCTGCTGTTAAGCGTTGGACAACGCTTTGCTTCCAGGCGCGCAGTTTATCTAAGTTGATTACGGGTTTGGCAAACGTAATGCCGATGTTTTCAACTTCATGAGATTCATTAAGGACTTTCGCGGCATGAAGCAGGGCTTTGGAAGGAATGCAGCCTCGATACACGCACACACCGCCGGGATTTTCTTCTTTATCAATCAGGGTGACCTGCATACCCATATCCGCAGCTAAGAACGCAGCCGCGTAACCGCCTGGTCCGGCGCCTATTACGACTAATTTAACAGGAGTATTCATAGCGATTCCTTAAGTAGTGATAGAGGGAAGAAGGAAGAGGGAAGATTGAATTGTCATTGAAGAATTTTGAATGGCACGCATAACGTATACAGCGCCAAAGGTTCTTCTATCTTCTTTCTTCTCTCTTTGATTATTACTTTTCCAAATCTAATAAAAACGGTTGCTGAATGGCATCGCAAATCCAGCGTATAAAACGCGCGCCGTCAGCGCCGTCAATTAATCGGTGATCATACGATAAAGATAACGGAAGCATCAGCCTTGGTGCAAAATGGCCGTCGGTATAGACAGGTTCCATAGAACCTCTGGAAATGCCGAGGATGGCCACTTCCGGCCAGTTGACGATGGGGGTGAAGCATGTTCCGCCGATGCCGCCGAGATTGGAAATTGTAAATGAACCGCCCTGCATTTCTTCCAGGGTTGTTTTTTTGTTTCTGGCGCGTTCCGCGATGGCGGTTAATTCATCAGAAATTTGATTGATTGTTAATTTGTCCACGTTTTTTAAGACCGGTACGATAAGGCCTCGGTCAGTGTCAACGGCTACGCCAATGTTGATGTATTTTTTCATCACAATTTCATTAGTCGTGATATCAACGGAGGCGTTGAATTGCGGAAAGTTTTTAAGCGCGGCTGCCACGACCTTAATGATAAAAGGTGTGATCGACATTTTCTTTTCTTTGGTCGTCAGGCGTTTGCGTAATTTTTCCAGTTCGGTGATATCCGCTTTATCAAATTGCGTGACATGCGGGATGC
>JAHFGF010000078.1:3467-7796 GCA_023247595.1 Candidatus Omnitrophota bacterium | reverse complement strand
CTTCAGCCGCTCTTGGGCTTGAAAGACGCAGCGCGCAGACAGTTCTTTACCATATTCTCGACGTGATTGTAAGGATTTTGGCCCCAATCATGTGTTTCACCGCGGATGAAATTTTTTCTCTGATGACCAAAGGTTCTGTTCATGCGTCAGCGCACAATGTTCATCTGCTGGATTGGCCCGCGATTGACCCGCAATGGCGATCCAATGCCATCGAAGAACAGTTTGCCGGTCTCATGGAGCTCAGGCCTTATGTGTTAAAAGCGTTGGAAGAAAAACGCCGCGGCGGTGAAATTGGCAGTTCTCTGGAAGCTAGGGTAATTTTTGAAACAACCAGCGACCGTGACGAGACCTACTTAAAATCACACAGCGCAATTGTCCATACAATATTTATTGTTTCGCAAGTTGAAGTGAATCGTGTCGAAGAAGTGAATTCGCCGATCAATGAACAATACGGTAAAACCAGCATCAGGGTTGAAAAAGCTTTTGGCGAAAAATGTTCCCGGTGCTGGAATTATAAAACGGATGTTGGTTCTGAAAGTCAGCATCCTGCTTTATGCGCGTCGTGCGCTAAAGTCGTTACAGATATGCTTCTCTAGGTTGAATTTGTCAACAGTCACTACGTAAGGAGTAATGCATGCCTAAGAAAAAAGTAGAAGTAAAAAAATTTGATCAATACAAAAAAGCCCTCCTTGAGATTAAAGAGCAGGTGGTCGGCGATCTTAAGGTTATGAAAGATGAGAGCACAAACCCTAACGGCAACGGGGCCGGTGATGTTTCCGGTCACGCGCTGCATATGGCTGACGTGGCAACCGACATGTATGACCGCGAATTCAATCTGGGCCTTGCTTCCAACGACCGTGAAACATTGTCGCGCGTGAATGATGCCCTGCAGAGAATTAGTGAAGGTGAATACGGCACTTGTGTCCAGTGCACCAAACCTATCGCTGTGGCCCGTCTGAAAGCAATTCCCTATGTGGAAACTTGCGTTAAGTGTCAGGAAGAATTGGAGACAAAGCGTCGTTAATCAGAGGTGTTGATAAAACGGCAAATCTCATTAAACGGTTACATTAGTTAAAGAGATTTGTCGTTTTTTATTTGGGGGATTAAGTTATCGCTAGCTCAGTTCATCAGTTTTGGAGTACCATGAAGCAACAGATCAGTACCCATGTTGATATTCTCGTTTCGTTGATCACGACGGCCATGGTTGTGATTTTGGACCGCGTCACAAAATCATTCTTTACAAAAATCCTGACTGAAGGAGAAACAATTCCGGTTTTTAAGAATTTTTTTCATTTCACCCTTGTTCATAATACCGGCATGGCGTTTGGATTGTTTAAGGATCACGGGCTTGTTTTTATTGTGGTCCCGATTATTGCGGTTGCGCTGTTGGTCTACAATATTTATTATTACCGCGAGAATGAAAATTTAAGCCGGAGCTACATTGTTGCTTTTTCTTTGATCATGGGCGGGGCAATCGGTAATTTGATTGACCGGATATGCGTGGGCCATGTGATTGATTTTCTTGATTTCCGGATTTTTCCTGTCTTTAATATTGCTGATTCCGCCATCACGATTGGCGCTGTGATTATCCTTCTTAAATGCATTCCTTTGTCGGTCAAAGATAAATAACCAGACGCTGTTTAAACGCAAGGCATTATGCATCCAATCCTTTTTGTCTTAGGTCCTATTACGATTTATTCCTTTGGTTTTGCTTTGGCCGTGGCTTTTCTCGTCTGCGCGTTTTTGATGAGCCGTGATGCAAGGCGTCTGAATATTTCCAGTGACGTGATTTATGATTTTGTTTTCTGGTCGGCTTTGGCCGGCATTTTGGGAGCCAGGCTGTTTTATATTTTGCTTAATTGGGATTTCTTCAGCCAGAATCCCGGTGAATTTTTTCAAATACAGCATGGCGGGTTGGCCTGGCAGGGCGGGCTTATCGTTGGAATTCCGTCGGCTATTTTTTATTTGAAAAACAAAAAACTTCCAGTGCTTCCGATGCTTGATTTGGCCAGCCCATACGCCGCGCTTGGTCAGGCCATCGGACGGATTGGTTGTTTTTTAAATGGATGTTGTTACGGCCAGCCGGCTGCTTGGGGGCCGTATTGTCCGGTGCATCAAGATCATCTGCATCCAACTCAGCTGTATGAAAGTTTCGGGCTGCTGATAGTTTTCTTTGTTTTAAAAAATTTAAGCCGCAAAAAATATTCGCCTGGAAGTTTGGTTGTTACATATCTTATGTCAGCGGCGGCCATCAGATTTGTCGTTCAATTTTTCCGTTATGATTATGATCCGGTTTTACTCGGCCTGGGTTTGTTTCAATGGATTTGTGTCGGCGTGTTTGTGTCGGTGGTCTTTTTGTTAAATTACCTAAAAAAGCAGAATGGTTTAGCGCGATGAGTCAGCATCAATTAATTGTCGACGAAGAAAATGCCAATCTAAGGCTGGATGTTTATTTGACGCAGGTCCTGACAGATTTACCGTCCAGAACGTTTATTCAGCGCGTGATCCAGGAGGGCAGTGTTTTAGTCAACGGCATCCAGGAAAAGACGCGTTTTAAAGTGAGCGTTGGAGACCGGATCGATGTCAGTTATAGCGATGACATGCTTCCCGGCAAGGAATTAAAACCGGAAAAAATTAAAATCGATATTTTTTATGAGGATGACGCGATTGTTCTAATTAATAAAGCTGTCGGCATGACGGTGCATCCGGCATCGGGAAATTATACGGGAACTTTGGCTAACGCGCTATTGCACCATTTTAAACAACTGTCCGACGTGAACTCCGGGCGTCCGGGTATTGTCCATCGGCTGGATAAGGAAACTTCGGGTCTTATTGTCGTCGCCAAATCCAATCAGGCGCATGCGCGCTTGGGGCGTCAATTTGAACGGCATACGGTTATTAAGAAATATCTCGCCGTGGTTCAGGGGGGCGTTAAATTTGACCAAGGTAAAATTGATGTGCCTTTAAAACGGCATGTGAAATATCACGACATGCGCCAGGTCGCAGCTAAAGGAGAGGGTAAGGAGGCACTTACCTATTATGAAGTCCTGAAGCGTTACGAAAAAAAGACCTTGGTGGGCTTATATCCGCAGACAGGACGGACCCATCAACTGCGCGTGCATATGAAACATTTGGGCCATCCGATTTTGGGGGATGACCGATACGGCATTAAAGAAACATTTTCGCGGCTTGCGCTGCATGCCCAATCCATCGGGTTTGAACATCCATTGAGCCGTCAGTGGGTTGAATTTTCCTGCAAGGCGCCCAAGGAATTTAATAGTTTTTCTTGAAGCATTCAGCGCAATGTCATATACTTGATTTGTTTGTCGTTCCCCTAATTTGATATATTCCGTTTTTAAAACAAGCGTTTGCACTACTCAGGAGATTTAAGTGTTATGAATAATTCAGGAAAAACAATTACTATTTTTCTAGGACTCATTGTCGTTCTGTTGGTATCGACGGCATCGATCAGCATATTTTTGCTTAATAAAGAAACAGAAAAACGCAAGGCTGTTGAAGCGGCTTTAAATGACGCCCAGGGCACGGTCAGCAAACTGCAGGGAGATTTGAAAGTGGCGCAGAACAAGGCCTTTGTTCTTGAAGAAAAGAATAAAGAAGCCGATGCCCGCATCAATAGTGTGGAAGAAGAGCTGGATGTTGAAAAAGGTTTGAAAGAAGCCATGAAAACGGAGAATACCAAATTAAAACAAGATTTGGATTCAGCCACTCAGGACAGAGATCGGATCCAAGCTGATTTAGATACGAAGGTCCAGGAACTTCAGGCTAAAACAAAATCGGTTGAACAGGAAATACAGACGCGCGATGCCCGTGTTAAAGAATTAGAAGGCAAAGTTGCTGATGCTGAGAAAAAATTATCTGAAGCAAATGCCGCAGTAGAAAAAGCAAAAGAAGCGCAAGCGGCAGCCGTTACGCCAGCGCCAGCAGCGACGACAGAATCCGCTGAACCAGCCAAAGCCGAAGCAAATGCGGAAAATCCTGCTCCTGCGACGGAGAACAAGGTTGAGCTGGATAAAATTGTTGTTAATAAAACAGATTCAGTCAAAGGCCGCGTGTTAAGCGTTGATAAAGAGACCGAGTTTATCATTTTTGACCTGGGCGCCAAGAGCGGCGTTAATCAAGGTGATGTGATGTCGGTGATGCGGGGAGATGAATATCTAGGCGATATTAAGGTCTCAAGAGTTCAGGATGAAATGTCCGCGGCTGATTTGATCCCGCCGTTTTCTAGTCGTATGGTCCGCAAGAATGACAGTGTAGTTCCTAAGAAATAATTTCTTCGCGCATTCAAGGAGGGATCGGCCGTCAGGTCAC
>JAHFGF010000078.1:0-3457 GCA_023247595.1 Candidatus Omnitrophota bacterium | reverse complement strand
CGGCGTCCAAATCGTATTCCATCCGGGCTTTTATGGCCGGAGCATGCGGCGGGGAATCGGAAATAATTAATCCATCCAACTGCGATGACGCGTTAGTTGCCATGCGCATTGCCCGGGCATTGGGCTGCAAAATTACCCGTAAGAAAGACCGGTGGTTTTTAAAAGCTGCCAAATGTCCTTCCCATATTAAAAAGATTTCCGTCGGAGAATCCGGCACTGTCCTACGTCTGCTTTTGCCGCTTCTGTCTGTTAAAACGCAGAGCGCTGTTGTCGTCGGTGAGCACACTTTAATCGGCAGGCCGAATAAACATCTGTTGGAGGCGCTGCGCCGTCAGGGATTAAACACTACCGGATCCGGCAGTGAAGAGTCGGTCCCAATTCATTTTCAGGGCGGGAAAATGAGAACAGGGAAAATTACTATTGATGGAAGTCTCAGTTCCCAGTTTGTCTCAGCGCTTTTATTAGCCGCGCCGTTATTTAAAAGCAACAGCCACATCGAGGTCATTGGAAAGAAGATGGTATCCAAAGATTACATTACGATGACGCTGCAGATTTTAAAGGAAGCGGGAATTAAAATTACATCCAGGTCAGAGCGTAATTTTATGGTAACGGGAGGGCAGCAATACAAGGGTTTAAAAAATTTTAGGGTTCCTTCAGATTACGGTTTGGCAGCGTTTCTTTTGGCGGCTGGAAGTATCATTCCGTCGAGCATTCGCCTGAACGGATATTTTAATGATCGTTATGTGCAGGCCGACGGGCATATTCTAAAGTTTTTAAAAACCATGGGTGTCCGATGGGTCCGCACCGAAAGTGCCCTTGTGCTTAAAGGTCCGTTTTTATTAAAGGGCGGAATTTTTTCTCTCAAAGACTGTCCGGACCTTGTTCCGATTATGGCGGTGCTTGGTTTGTTTGCCAAAGGCAGAACAGTCTTAAAAGATATTCATCATGCCCGAGCCAAAGAATCCGACCGGATTAGTGATCTGCGACGTGAACTTATCAAGACAGGGGCAAAAATCAAAGAAAAGGCGGGGGAACTAATTATTGAGCCGCTAACGAATATCCGCAGCGGGATTGTTTTGGATCCCAAGCGTGATCACCGTTTGGCCATGGCCTTTGCCGTGCTTGGATTGAAGGTCGGATTGACAGTTAAAGACGTTGAGTGTTCCCATAAATCTTATCCGGATTTTATCCGGGATTTTAAAATTTTGGGCGCGCAGGCTCAACTGAGCCAAAAACATTAAATTTCTAGAGCGCAATAACTTAGGAAATAATGGCTGGGAAATAATGGCTGCCAGAAATCGATTGACAGTGTATACCTTTTCTTCTATTATTGGACTTATTCATTTCAGTAAAAAATCACATCTTTAGCATTTTCCTATAAATAAATACCTCAAAGAGGACTTTCATGTTGCAGCAATTAAGGAAAGTTTTTAAACGCATCATTGATTCAGCGCTTGGTTTAATCTCAAAAGATATGGGCATTGACTTAGGAACCGCCAACACTTTAGTTTACGTAAAAGGTGAAGGGGTTGTTTTGTGCGAACCGTCGGTTGTGGCCATTGAAAAAGATACGAACCGGGTCGTTGCCGTCGGGGAAGAGGCCAAAAAAATGCTTGGCCGTACACCTGGGACCATTGTCGCGATACGTCCGATGAAAGACGGCGTTATTTCTGATTTTGAAGTCACGGAGGCCATGCTCAAATATTTTATCCGCAAAGTTCAGCCCCGCCGATTTTTTAGTCCGCTTATTGTTATTGCTATCCCTTCCGGAATTACCGAAGTTGAGAAACGGGCGGTTATGGACTCCGCAGTTCATGCCGGCGCGCGAGATGTTATTTTAATCGAGGAACCTAAAGCCGCCGCGATCGGCGTGGGATTGCCTGTTTATGAAGCCAGCGGTAACATGATTATTGATATCGGCGGCGGGACGACAGAATTTGCCGTCATTTCTTTAGGCGGAATTGTTTATGCCAAATCCATTCGGATCGCAGGCGACGAGCTTGATATGGCGATTGTCGAATATCTTAGAAAAACTTACAATTTGATGATCGGTGAGCGCACCGCGGAAGAAATCAAGATTCGTATTGGTTCTGCCTATCCTTTGGAAGAAGAATTAAATATGGATGTCCGCGGGCGGGATTTAATCGCCGGGCTTCCCAAAACCATTAATATCACTTCTGTTGAAATCCGTGAAGCTTTGCATGATCCGGTGCAGGCTATTGTGGATGCTTCTAAATCTACTTTGGAACACACCCCTCCGGAATTGGCTGCTGATTTAATTGATCACGGAATCGTAATGGCCGGCGGCGGAGCGCTTCTTAGGGGTCTTGATAAAAGAATTGCTGAAGAAACAGGTTTGCCCGTTCACATTGCGGATGATCCACTAACCGCCGTGGTTATGGGTACGGGGGAGACCCTGAATATGCCGCCGCATATGCGTCGGCGTCTGACTATCCAAGCCAAACTTGATTTTTAGCAGTGTTATAAAGAAAAGTTGATTAAGTCCATAGGAGACTATGGACTTTTTTTTCTTAACACATGCATGAATATTGTTAGGAATCCTAAAGGGTTTTTTTCCAGCCGTGGCAAAGAAACTATCCAAAAATCTTATCTATGTGTTGCTGTTGTTTATACCCGTTGGCCTTTTGTTGCTTCGCCCTGTTTTTTTAAATGACCAGAAGAATGTTTTTGTGCAAAGCTCTGTCGGGCCTTTAGGCATCATTGCATGGCCATTTTTGGAGTTAAAAAAAGTATTACTTTATCACGCGACTTACGACGAGTATTTCAAACTTAAAAAAGAAAACGGCGGACTTTGGGCGAAAATCACCAACGCTCAGGAATTGCTAAGGGAAAATAAAAGATTAACAGAGCTTCTGGATTTTAAACGGTCGATTCCCTATGAAACATCGGCCGCGGTTGTCATCGGCCGGGATCCCACCAATTGGAACGCTGTTTTAATCATCGACAAAGGGCGAAAATCGGGAATCAAAGTCGGTATGCCGGTTGTCAATCCGTCTGGCGTGGTGGGAAAAGTTATTGAGGCGGGAGATGATATCAGCAAAGTCATTCTCGTGTCCGACCCAAATTTCAATGTGGCCGCGGTTTCGCAAGATTCTAGGGAAAGCGGATTGTTGACCGGAACGCTGCAGGGTTTGTGCCGGATGAGATATCTTCCAGAAAACGCGGCGGTCAAAGTTGGCGAGAAAATTGTGACGTCAAAATTAAGTTCGTCATTTCCAGACGGCATATTAATTGGAACCGTCAGCAGTGTTCAAAGCCGGACTGATACGATAGGCACGGAATGTTTGGTTAAGCCTGCTACAGTTCCATCCAGAGCAGAAGAAGTTTTGATTTTGTTAAAGGAAAAATAAGATTGATGGCTAAAAATGCAGTTTCGATTGAACATTTGACGAAGGTTTACCGCAACGGCACGCGCGCGCTTAAAGGCGTAAATCTC
>JAHFGF010000077.1 GCA_023247595.1 Candidatus Omnitrophota bacterium | reverse complement strand
AATATCAAAAATTTGATGGCATCGCCAAAATTACCATTAACCGCCCGCACGTCAGAAATGCCTTTCGTCCTAAAACAGTTGTGGAAATGCAGAGCGCCTTGGAAGAAGCCCGCAACGATTCTAAAATTGGCGTGATTATTTTAACCGGAGAGGGCAAAGATGCCTTTTGTTCCGGCGGAGATCAGAAAATCCGCGGAGATGCGGGTTATAAGGATGGTCAAGGGGTTGAACGGCTGAATGTTTTAGATTTTCAAAGACAAATCAGGACATGTCCCAAACCTGTGATTGCGATGATTGCGGGTTTTGCCATCGGAGGCGGCCATATCCTTCATTTGCTCTGTGACATTTCAATTGCGGCGGATAACGCGCGGTTTGGCCAGACCGGTCCTAAAGTCGGATCGTTTGACGGCGGTTATGGGGCCAGTTACATGGCTCGGATCGTCGGTCAAAAAAAGGCCCGTGAGATTTGGTTTTTATGCCGTCAATATGACGCGAAAGAAGCCCTGGCCATGGGGCTGGTTAATACAGTTGTTCCTTATTCAAAATTGGAGAGCGAAACCGTGCAGTGGTGTAAGGAAATTCTCAAGAATTCGCCCATTGCTATTCGATGCCTAAAGGCGGCGTTAAATGCCGATTGTGATGGTCAGGCGGGATTGCAGGAATTGGCAGGTAATGCCACAATGCTTTTTTACATGACCGAAGAAGGACAGGAAGGGCGCAATGCGTTTGTTCAAAAAAGGCGTCCGGATTTTTCAAAATTTCCAAAAAGACCGTAATTTAAAACAGTTTTAACCAAACACCGAAAGGACGAACCATGAAGAAAGTATTAACGATGTTAACATTTGTATTAATGGCCGTGTGCGCATTCCCGGCAGTGAATTTTGCCGAAGATGCAGCCCCGGCAGCGGCAGCTCCGCAGGCTTCCGGCGATCCGGCTAAAATCGCGGATATCCGAAAGCTCATTTCCTTAACAGGCGGAGATAAAGTCGGCGAACAGATGATTGACCAGATGATTAAATCATTCAGCGCGTATAATCCGAATATACCTGCTGATTTCTGGACTGACTTCAAGAAAAATATTGATGTCAACAAGATCAATGAAATGAACATTCCGGTTTATGACAAGTATTTGTCAGCGGATGAAATCAAAGAAACCATCAAGTTTTATGAATCTCCAGTCGGTAAAAAGCTTATCGAAGCCCTTCCGAAAATTTTGGAAGAGACATACACCGCTGGTGAACAGTGGGGGTATGAAGTTGGTACCAAGCTGCAAAATATGTTGATGGAAAAAGGGTATTTGAAGAATGAAAATAAAGCCGCGGCTCCCGAAGCTGCTGCTCCAGCCGCAGTACCGGCAGCTGCCCCTGCTGAAACAAAGTAAGTTGATCTGTGAAAGACAGGGTCGGCCGCTAAGGTCGGCCCTGTCTTTTTTTATCTCAAAAAATATGGGGATGTTTAAAGTAATTTCAGAAAGGATCGCAGCGAATGAATGTTAAAGGGTTATTGATATCAATTTTTTTGATGATCACGGCCTGCCCTTTTTTGTCTGCCGACCAGCTTTATTTAAAAAATGGGGAATCCTTTGAAGTAACTATTATGGAGCGCACCGATCAATACATCAAGGTCATGACAGGCGGCGCGCCTGTGTATATACCTATTGAACAAGTTGATAGAATTGTTGAAGGCGACGCTCAGCCTATGGTGGTTGACGAGCTCCCGCAACCGCAATACCAGCCTCAGCCGGAATTAATACTCGAAGAAGTTTCTCCCAGTCCGCCTCAAGAACCGGAAAACAAACTCATCAACGGAAAAGACGGGCAGTATTATTATCAGAAGGCCCGAACGGATTTACAGACCGGCCGTCTTAAAGAAAGCATGGATAATCTTTATCTGGCTGTTTCCTTAGGCGTCGAGGATTCGGATGGCTTAAAAGAACAGATTAATCAAGCGGTCAAGTTGGTTCAGACTATTTCCGATAAGAAAGCTGAAATCGTGAAAGCCACCGATGAATTTGATCCCGGAACCCTTAAAATCGTTCTGCGCATCGGATTTATTGTTGTCGCTATGTTAGTTATTGGTTTTCTTGTGAAGTTTTTAACCCGCGAGCCGACGGAATCAGCGGTTTCACCGTTATTACAATCCAAGTCGAATTTGCGCTGGCAGGGAGTGGATGATCAGAATTTCGTCAAGGCCGGATCTAACAAAAGGCTGTGCGCGTTTTTTATCGACACATTTTTAGTTTTTATGGTCCCTAACGCGTTGGTTCTTCATTTCGGCGGACAGCTTTATAGTTCGATCTTATGGCCCGTTTATCTTTTGCTGAAAGATTGTTTTAACGGACAGAGTTTGGGGAAGTGGATAGTTGGCATCAAGATCGTTGATATGAATAACCATACCGCGGCTCCCAACCAGACGGTGATGAGGAATCTTTTTTGGATTTTGGTGTGCGTGCTTCCGCTTTTTTATAAGTATTTAATCCTGATATCTTTTTTCATTATTCTCTCAGAATATGTCGGCATACTTCGTGATCCGCTTGGGCAGAGGCTCGGTGACCGGATGAGTTTAACCCGGGTCGCGGATTTAAAGCCCTTGTCAGCGGATTGGAAATATATCTTTTTTTCTTTGATTGTTGTTGTTGTCGGCAGTGTGATGTTCTCGATTCTCATCGGCGTATTGAACAAGGTGTTAAATCGTCCCGGGTTATTATGAATTCATTGATTCGACGAAGAGGTTTACTGTCTAGCCTCAACGGACAGCAGTTTTAAAATTGTTAGGTCTTCAATGAAAAAAATTTCTCTTACAGTGATGCTTCTTTGGTTGTGCCAGAATCCGGGATTGGTTTTTGCGACACCGCCGGAAACTTTGGAAATTCAGTATAATCCGGATAAGCAGTCGCTAACGCTCTCAGGGCGTCATCCCACTCAGGATCGGCTGGAGCATTTCATCCGCAGGATTCAGGTGACGCGCAATCAGGATGAACCGGAAACGTTTTATTTGACCCGTCAGGATTCCTTAAAGGAATTTAAAGTAAAGATTCCCATAAAAATCGAACCTGGTGATCGGATTAAAGCTGAAGTGTTCTGCAGTCAAGGCGGAACAAAGAGTATTGAATTTCAGGCGCCTCAAATTGCTGTTCAGAAAAGTTCCAGCGCCAACCCTGCTGAAGATCTTAAAGCGATTAAAGATAAAGACCACCAAAACATGCCGATTATTCCGTAATGATGTTAAATCCCTGGATTTTAGCTTTTCGTCCTAAAACTTTGCCGGCGGCTGTTGCTCCGGTTTTAATCGGCACAGCCATGGCCGTCGGCCAAGGTGTTCAGGATTATCCCGTGGCCTTAGTCGCGCTTTTCGGCGCTGTCTGTATTCAGATTGCAACAAATTTAGCTAACGATTATTTTGATTTTAAAAAAGGGGCGGATACGCCCGACAGGATTGGCCCCGTGCGGGTGAGCCAGTCCGGTTTGATTCCGCCGACGGATGTCCGCAATGCCATGTTTTTGGTTTTTGGATTGTCAGTCGCTGCCAGTTGTTTTTTGATTTATCATGCGGGCTGGGTTATCGCGGTTATCGGCGTTCTTTCCATTCTTTCAGGAATTTTTTACACCGCTGGTCCGCGTCCCCTCGGATATATGGGGCTGGGGGAATTGTTTGTTCTGATTTTTTTTGGTCCAGTGGCGGTTGGGGGAACGTACTTTGTGCAGTCGCTGGAACTTAATGGCGCCGTTGTCCTGGCAGGTTTCGGGCCGGGGCTGTTGTCGGTTGCGATTTTGGCTGTCAATAATTTGCGCGACAGGGAAACGGATCGGCGTGTCCGTAAAAATACCTTGGCTGTCCGGTTCGGCAGGAATTTTGCGGTCAATGAATATATATGGTCGGTTGTGATTGCGGCATTGGTGCCGGTTGCTGTCTTTGTTCTGACTGGTGAACAGCCGTGGTCGCTATTAGCAACAGGAATTCTTTTTATGGCCATTCCAATTTTTAAGATTGTCTTAACCAAAGAGGACGGCCCCGCTTTGAACGCGGCGCTTGCATCGACGGGAAAGATGTTATTTGTCTATAGCTGCCTTTTTGCCGTCGGATGGATCGTTCATTGATGATTACGAGTTTCGAAGTCTATCGGTATTCCCTTCCTTTAAAGCGGCCGTTTAAGGTGGATGAAACGATGTTGTCCCATCGCGACGGGCTCATCATCCGCGTCTTATTGTCGTCGGGTTTAAGCGGTGTGGGGGAAATAGCGCCCTTGCCTGGTTACAGTCTGGAAGATTTAAAGAAAGCGGTCTTTCAGATTAAACAGGCAGGCCAGATTTTAACAGGCGCCACTATTCCGACCCAATGGGATGAGTTTGGTGTATTTTTTGAGAAAGAAGAATTTTCTCTCCAATGTTCTTCAGTCCGGTTCGGCCTTGAATCGGCTTTTTTGCATCTGTTATCCGTTCTCCAAAAACAATCACCTGCTGAAGTTTTGGGTTGTCGTTCTTTAAGAGAGATTCCTCTGGCTGGTTTGCTGCAGGGCACGCCGGAGGAAATTAAAAATCAGGTCTCTGATCTGTTGGCCCGCGGATGCCGGACATTTAAATTGAAGGTGGGCAGTAAAAATATTCCTTTGGATGTAAAAAAGTTGCATTTGGTCAGGGATATCGTCGGGCCTGAGGGGAATATTCGTTTGGATGCTAATCAGTCCTGGAGTTTGTTGGAAGCTGTGGCCTTTGCCCGCAGCGCTCATCGAGAGGGGATTGAGTTTATCGAAGAGCCTGTCAAAAACAGCGCAGATCTTGCTGCATTTATCAATGAAACAGGTTTTCCTGTGGCCTTGGATGAATCTCTTCAGGGTATGAAACCGGATGACTTCAAATTTATTCCGGGCGTTGAATTTTTAGTTATCAAGCCCACGGTGCTTAATGGAATTGGGGAATCTTTGCGCTGGATGAAAAAAGCCGCAGACGAAAATAAAGGCAGTGTTGTCAGTTCCTGTTTTGAATCCGCTGCGGGCGGGCGGATGCTGGCCAATCTCGCGCAAAAGTCTTCCTTAGCCGCTGGCTTGGGAACCTATGATTGGTTGAGCGAAGATCTCTTGAGGTCTTTTTGTCACAAGCAATCGTACAGCATTGACAGTCAGTGTTTAAATTTTCAGTGGGAAGATTTGGACCACGGTAAATTAATCCGCATTTAATGAAAAATTCATCCCATGGTTTTTAAAAAAGTAACCATAGCTCTTTTGTTGTCTCTGGGGGTTTTATATTTTTGCTCCATTAATTGTATTTCTTTGACCGATCCCGATGAGGCATTTTATTCTTTGACGGCTAAAGAGATGTCCCAGGCGCAGAGTTTTGTAACGCCTTTGATTTTTGGCCATCCGCAGTTTGAAAAGCCGCCAATGTTTTATTGGGCGTTAATGGGATCGTTTGAAATGTTCGGATTCAATCCCGGGGCGGCCCGTTTAGTTCCCGCGTTATGCGGATTGTTGGGTTTGTTGATGACATTCTTTTTCTGCCGGAGGGTGTTCGGCGAAGATGTTGCTTATACGGCCGTCATGATTCTAGGAACGTGCGCGCTTTATTTGGTCATGTCCAAGGCAGTGCTTACCGATATTATGCTTGCGGTTTTCATGGCCGGCGCTTTTTACGCGTTTTATCTTTGGATGCTGGAGGGAAAACAGTTTTGGTTAGATGCGTTTGCTGTTTTGGCTGGCCTTGCCGTTTTAACCAAGGGGCCGGTGGCCATCATTATTCTGCTGGCTGTCATCGTGATTTATTTGTGCTGGCTTAAAGAATTTAAATTGCTTAAAGAATTCGCGTTCAACCGATGGGCGTTGATTTTTTGCGCGGTAGCGGTGCCTTGGTACGCGGTGATGATCTACAAGCACGGCCGTGCTTTTATCGACGAGTTTATCATTCATGATAACTGGGACCGGATTTTATCCGCGGAACATAAAAGATTGGACACCTGGCATTTTTATCCGATGGTCATGACGGCTGGGCTTTTTCCGTGGACGTTTTATTTGATTCTGATGGGGCGGCGCTGGAAAGAATTCAGCCGGGAATGTCTTTTTTTGCTGATTTGGATTGCGGTGACGTTTATCATTTTTCAGAGGGCGCATTCGAAGCTGGCTAGTTATATTTTGCCGCTTGTTCCGGCATTGGCCATTGTGTTAAGTATTTCGGTAAGTTCAATCAAAGAAAAATGCCGTCGGATAAATGTCCTTGCGTTTGTTTACGGGCTTTTAGGTGTTGCTCTAATCATTGCGCCGATGATTGCAGAGAAGCGTTTTCCTCAATACATATGGCCTTTAGCGGTATGGGGAATTCGGCTTTTGGGACTTTCGTTTATCGGCGCCGCGTTTTATCTATGGCGCGGGAAAATTTTAAACGCGATGCTGGCCAAAATGTTTGGTATCCTTTTGCTTTTTTTAATAGCCGGCGCGCAAATTCCTAAGATCATTGACCGTACTGCGGCTGATCAATATTTGGGGGAAATCATCCGTCAGGAAGGGTATGAAGGATTGCCGGTCGTGACTAATAAAATTTATGCCCGGGGGGTTCATCTTTATACGGGAAATCCTGTTGTTGTGATTGATTCGAATAAACAACCGTTCTGGAGTTCTCATCCTGTTGATGTTATTAGCAGTCACGCTGAGGTTATGAGCTATTTTGAAAACAACAAAAGAGTTCTGTGTGTTGTCAAAAAAATTTATAAAGAGGGTTTCGATCAAATGTTTAAAGGAAAGAGAATCAACCGCGTCATCAATCAAGACGGTGCCAAAGTGACCGTAATGAGCGAACGGTTAGAAGAGACCAAGTGAGCTCGTTTTTGATTTTGGTTAAAAATTTATGAAGCCTCTAGAAGAATCAATTTTTTGCCCTTTGTGGGACGCGGCTAAAGAAGATCCTCAAAAGCCCGCGGTCATTTGGGGCGCCCGCCGGATTTCGTTTTCACAGTTAAATATCTATGTGAATGCCGCTGTGCGATCGCTTAAGGAGCGGGATATCCGTTGCGGCCACCGTGCCGCCGTAGTCAGTGAAATCAGCGTCGAGGCGGTGATTGTCTTACTTGGCCTTTGGCGTTTGGGCGCTGTGGCTGTTCCCTTGAACCCGAAACTGCCGGCGCAATCGTTTAATAGCCTTGTTGCGTCTTTGAATATCCGCGCGGTTGTTTCATCGCGCAACGCCTTAACCAGCGGTGTTAAATTTCAAGTGCCGCATTTTGAGATGACGGATTTGATTGTGTTTGAACACAAGGAAATGTCGTTATCATCGGATGAAAAACGAATTCCTGTGTCTGCCCATCAGCCGGCCGCAGTCGTTTTGACGTCGGGCTCGAGCGGTCTTCCAAAAGCGGCGCTATTGACGTATGCGAATTTTTATTTGAACGCCCGCGGTTCACAGGCCTGCGTGCCGTTGGATAGTAACGGAAGGTGGCTGTTATCGCTGCCGCTTTATCATGTCGCTGGCTTGGGGATTATCTTCCGCTGTCTTTTAGCCCGGGCCGCGATTGTGATTGCGCCGGGCGATCAGTTCCTGCGGTTGATGACCGACGGAAAAATTACCCATGTGTCTTTAGTGTCAACGCAGTTATTGCGTTTGATGGCCCAGCCGGATTTTAAAAAATCGGATGCTTTACAGGCGGTACTGCTTGGTGGAAGCGCCATCGCGCGCAATATCCAATCCAAGGCCTTGAGCCCCGGTCTTCCGATTTATTTGAGCTATGGATTGACTGAAATGGCCTCTCAGGTTGCGACTGGAAAATTGGAAGATGTTCGAAAGCCATGCGCCAAGCCTTTGCCGTATCGTGAAGTGAAAGTCAATACA
>JAHFGF010000076.1 GCA_023247595.1 Candidatus Omnitrophota bacterium | reverse complement strand
GATGTTCTCGCCGCCTTCATTGCGGGCCTGGTCTATCTTGGAAATAAAAAGTTCATAAATACCGAAGCTGAATAAAAGCAGGATGACGCCGATGAGATACAGATCAAGCGCGCCGATAATGCTGATAAGGACATCTTCCGTTGCTTGCAGGTGTTGAGAGGATTGAACAATGATTTGCAGTGCGTGATAAATTTCAATGCTGCCCATGACAAATAATCCGAAACCGGCAATCGCGCTAAAAACAACAATGAGGAGGGTGCTTAATCTGGTTTTCCAGAGGAGAGATTCAAAAATGCGTTCTAATGTGCTGGGTTTGTGCATATCCTGCCTTTTTATGAAATGGTTATCTTGAATAGACGTTATTTTAATTAAAAAACGGCCTCAGGACAATGGAAACTTCTCATTTAACCGCAATCCGCCTAAAGATGCAGGGGCTTTTCAATTTTGTGCTTTGATTTTGTTGAATCATGAGTATACTAAAGTTCATGAAAATTTTACTGACCAATGACGATGGTATTCATGCCGAAGGAATTTATGCGCTATATCTGGCACTTAAAAAAATAGCGGCTGTGACCGTTGTGGCGCCTGATTCTGAACGCAGTTCAGTCGGCCACGGGGTTACGCTGCGTCATCCGCTTTGGCAGAAAAGGGTGACAAGGGACGGAAAATTTTACGGTGTCGCTTTAAGCGGGCTTCCGGCGGATTGTGTCAAGTTTGGCATTTCGGTTGTGATGAAGCAGAAGCCGGACCTGGTTGTCTCGGGAATTAATTGCGGGCCCAATGAAGGGGCGAGTGTCCATTATTCCGGGACGGTCGCCGGCGCCCGCGAGGGCGCGTTGATGGGAATTCCTTCAATCGCGGTTTCTTATAATTCTTTTTCAAAAAATGATTATAGTCACGCGGCCAAAGTTTCGGCCAAGATTTGCAAAGTTGCCGTCCAAAAAGGCATGCCGGCGGGAACGTTTTTAAACGTCAATGTGCCTTCGATACCGCCTTCCAAAATCAAAGGTATTCGCTGCACGCGTCAGGGGCTTGAACCTATTTTAGGCAAGTTTACCCGCCGCGAAGATCCTAATTTGCGGGAATATTACTGGCTGGCCGGCGACCCTCCGCCGGTTAAAAATGACGATGGCACCGACACCTGGGCGCTTCACCACGGTTATGTAACCGTGACGCCTATCCAATGCGATTTGACGGATTCCGCTTATTTAAAGTCGATTGAATCCTGGGTTTTCTAAAGGAGGGGTGAGTTGAATTTATAGTTTTGTCTGGTATAGTTGTGTTGTCCAGTATCTTAGGGAAGGGCATTGAAGTCCTGTTCGAATTTAATTTGAACAGTTTTTTTATTTAAGAGGAAATATGGCTAAGAAGTTTAAAACTGTCGGGCCGCAAAACGACCTTTTATTAACGGACGAGGCTTTTCTGCGTGATTTTTTTGAAAATTCGCCTATTGGTTTTCATGTGTTCGGTCCGGATAAGATTATTCAGGCCATGAACAAGGCCGAACTTGATATGCTTGGTTATGCCAAAGAAGAAGTTGTTGGTAAGAAGCAATGGTCTGACTTAATTGTTTCCCAGCAGCGACGGCAATTTGAACGCCATTGGAAGGATGTTTCCCGCAAAGGGCGGGTGACTGACCTTCGCTACACTTTAAAAACAAAGAACGGGGCAAGCGTTGAAGTTATTTTGAACGCCTCGGCGCGATTTGACCGCAATGGTGTGCTTTTGAACACGCGCGGGACGGTTATAGATATTAGTTATTTGAACCGTTCCTACGAAACGCTTGCCAGTTCTACGGTCGCGCTCAAGGAACAAAAATTAACTTTGGAGCAGCATAACCAGGCGCTTAACGCGCTTTTGGCGAATATTGAAATTGAGAAGCAAAATTTACGAAACAGTGTCCGGTTAAATCTGGAGAAATTGATCTTGCCGTTGTTGAAAAAATTAAGGCGCAAGGGAAGCGAACTGGATCAGCGTTATGTCGATATCTTGGAAAAGAATTTCTTGGGCCTGACATCCTCATTCGGAGGCAAGTTGACAAATCCTTCGTGGGGGCTAACCCCGAGGGAGATTGAGATTTGTGACATGGTCAAAAATGGGCTTTCCACAAAAGCGATCGCTGATCTTTTATCGGTCTCTGTGCGAACGGTCGAGCATCACCGCGATCACATCCGTAAGAAGCTGGGCTTAGATAAGAATGGGGTAAATTTAACCGGTTACTTGAAGACTCTTTGATTTGAAGTACCTATAAAAATAAGTATTTTATAGGGATTGTTAGAATTTTTTAAAGCCAGTCTTGATTGTTCACGTCGGGTAACATAACTTCAAGAATGATTGGAAAAAAATAAGATGTGTTTCTTAGGATGAAATTTTTACTAATCCGTCGGTTGGTTTGATTTTTTGGCTGATTCAAAAATGGGTATTGACCGATTAAAATAACACTTTATACTTACGTTGTATCATTTGAGTTAAGGCAATGACGCCCTAGTTCAGGATTCAGTTACGAAGCAAGGACATTGAAGCCCAATACTGCCACGAGGTATATTGGGTTTTTTATTTGTTTTTTAAACAGAGCTGTTTATGGACGTTGAAGTCCCATCTCCGCCTAGCCGGAGGTGGGATTTTTTGTTTGGGAGGTTCATGGGAATGAAGAAAAAAATTGTGGTCATAGGAAACGGGATGGCAGGAGCCAGGGTGGTCGAGGAGATCATGGGGAGGGTTCCGGGGAAGTTTGATTTTGTTATGTTCGGGGCGGAACCTTACGGCAACTACAACCGTATTCTTTTGAGCAATGTCCTTAACCAGACCCAGGAACCGGAAGATATTTTTATTAATCCTTTGAACTGGTACAAGGAAAATAATATCAAGCTCCACGCGGGCGTGAAGGTCTTTCAGATCGATACCACGCGTAAGATCGTTTTTGGCCGTGAACTTTTGCCGCAAGCCGCGGCTTACGCAACGCACGGACAAGAGTCTTTGCGCGGAGATATTATTGAAGAAACCTACGATTACGCCATCATTGCCACTGGTTCGCGTCCGTTTGTGCCGCCGATGGAAGGTTTCGGCGGACAGGGCACTTTTCTTTTTCGAACGATTGATGATTGCGATCACATCGCTGAATACGCCAAAGGCTGCCGCAAGGCAGTTGTGATCGGCGGCGGGCTTTTGGGGTTGGAGGCGGCCCGCGGTCTTATGACGCATAATCTCGAGGTTACGATCGTTGAAGCTGCACCCCAGCTGATGCCGGCTCAATTGGATGTTGAATCGGCCCAGATGCTCAAACGCACCCTTGAAGGCATGGGCCTTTTGGTGCTTTTGGACCGTAAGACATCGCAGATCCAAAATATGGACGGGCAGATTCGATCGCTGATTTTTTCAGATGGCGCAACGCTTGCGACCGATATGGTGGTCGTCAGCGCCGGTATCCGTCCCATCACAGAAGTTGCCAAAGACTCCGGGCTCTTCGTTAATAAAGGCATTGTCTGTAATGACCAGATGCAAACGAGCGATCCATCCATCTTCGCGCTTGGTGAATGCGTTGAACATCGCGGAAAACTGTATGGTCTTGTTGAACCGATTTGGGAACAGGCACGCGCCATGGCTGACATTATCAGCGAATTCAATCCCGAAGCAGCGTATGTCGGTTCCAAGCTCGGCACGAAGTTGAAGGTCATGGGTGTTGATCTTGTTTCGTTAGGAGAGAAAGACGCCAAGGAATCGACGGATGAAGTTGTAATCTACCGCGAGCCTAACCGCGGCATTTATAAAAAACTTGTTATTCGTGACAACAAGCTTTTGGGCGCGATCCTTTTAGGCGATACCGACACCGCGGACGCGCTTATCCAGATGTTCAATAATGAGCAGGTTGTGCCGGAAAATCGTTCCGAGCTTTTATTCGGGAATATCAAAGGGACGTCATTGATTAAAGCGGCGGACCTTCCGGATAACGCGCAGATCTGCAATTGCAACGGTGTGTGTAAAAAAACGATTGTTGCCGCGATTAATGACGGCGCCCAAACGGTGGCTTCCGTCGGAGCCAAGACCAAAGCCGGCAAAGGCTGCGGGTCGTGCCGCGGCATGATCGCGCAAATCATTGAATCGTGCGTCGGCAAGGTTTCCTATGACCCCAGTGAACACTATTATGTTCCCGGCGTGCATCTGGAAAAATCCCAGTTGGTCGCTGAAATCCGTACCCAAAATCTTAAATCCGTCAGCGCTGTGTTTAATACGCTTGCGGATGGTGTGGAAGATCCCGACAGCAAAATTGGGTTGGCCTCATTATTAAAAACCATTTGGGCGGGAGAATATGAGGATGAGCGTGACGCGCGTTTCATCAACGACCGCGTTCACGCCAACATCCAAAAAGACGGAACCTATTCGGTTGTTCCAAGAATTTATGCCGGTGTGACATCCGCGGCTGAGCTTTTGCGCATCGCCCAAGCAGCGGTCAAATACAACGTCAAGATGGTCAAATTTACCGGCGGACAGCGCATTGATCTGCTCGGTGTTAAAAAAGCAGACCTGCCGAAAATCTGGAAAGATTTAGATATGCCCAGCGGACACGCGTACACGAAAGCGTTTCGCACCTGCAAGAGCTGCGTGGGCACGGATTTCTGCCGTTATGGGCTGGGTGATTCCATCGCGCTCGCCGATAAAATTGAGCGCCGGTTTCAAGGCATTGAATCGCCCCACAAAATGAAGCTTGCCACCGCCGGATGTCCGCGCAATTGTTCAGAGGCTTATGTCAAGGACATCGGCGCTGTCGCAATCGGAGAAGATAAGTGGGAAATTTATATCGGCGGCGCGGCCGGAGCATCGGTGCGTAAAGGCGATTTGTTGTGCACGGTTACCGGTCATGATGAATCGGTCCAGATGATCGGACGGTTCATGCAGTATTACCGCGAGCATGGAAAATATTTAGAACGCACCTACGGATTTTTAGAACGCATCGGCGTTGATACGCTTAAAAGTATTTTGGTGGATGATTCGCTGGGAATCTGCGCGCAGCTCGATGAACGCATGCAGTCTGCTGTCCAAGCATACAAAGATCCGTGGAAAGAATCGGATGTCCCGGCCTACCAAGGGCAATTTGAAGGTCCGATCGTTGTGTCGGAGCAGAAAACAAAGAAATAATTTTAACGGGCGAACGGCCGTTCGTCCCAGGAGGATTTATGGAAAAGAAAATACTCGTCAATCTTGGTCCTGTTGATCAAATACCTTTGGGGCAAGGGATGTGTTTTGTTGTTCTTGAAACAGAAATTGCCGTCATCAGGCCCAGGACCGGCGGAGTTTTTGCAATTGAGAATCGTTGTCCTCACCGCCAGGGGCCGTTGTCGGAAGGCGTTATCGGAAACGGCAAAGTGGTGTGCCCTTTGCACGGACATAAATTTGATCTTGAGACCGGAAAAGGCAGCGACGGACAGGAATGCGTCAAGGTTTTTAAAACATGGCAGGAAAACGGAAGCGTCATGATCGAGTTTTGTTATTCGCCGGTAGGCAGTTCAAAACATAAACAACAGCTTTCATTGAATTAACCGACTATGAATCTTAAAAAGGCGTGGAGGTATCTAATGAAACAAGCACTCAAAATGGTGGCAAAATTATTTTCTGACAGTGTTCTTATTAAAAAAATTTGTTCGTTGTTTTTGGTCATTGGTCTTTTGTCTATGGTCTCTTCTCCCGCGATGGCGGGAAAGATGCTTGAGAAAGATGAGTTGACCATTGGTTTTATCAAGCTTACCGATTGCGCGCCTTTGGTCATAGCCAAAGAAAAAGGTTTTTTTGAGGAGGAAGGTCTTTATGTCACGCTGCAACCTCAGGCCAATTGGAAAGTATTATTGGATCGGGTTATCAGCGGAGAATTGGACGGCGCTCACATGTTGGCTGGGCAGCCGTTGGGCGCTGGTGTGGGATTTGGCACATCTGCGGACATCGTCACTGCGTTTAGCATGGATCTCAACGGTAATGCGACAACAGTTTCCAATGAAGTCTGGGATCTAATGAAACCGAACGTTGCCGAAGAAAACGGAAAGCCGGTTCATCCGATCACTGCCGAAGCGCTTAAGCCAGCTATTACAAAATTTAAGGAACAAGGCAAACAATTTAAGATGGGCATGGTGTTTCCGGTTTCTACGCATAATTATGAGTTGCGTTATTGGCTGGCTGCCGCCGGTATTAGCCCCGGTTATTATACAGCGACGGATACTACGGGGACAGTTGACGCCGACGTTTTTATTTCGGTAACTCCTCCTCCGCAAATGCCGGCAACGCTTGAAGCCGGTACTATTAACGGGTATAGCGTTGGTGAACCCTGGAATCAGCAGGCGGTTTTTAAGGGGATTGGTGTCCCGGTCGTGACTGATTATGAGATATGGAAAAACAATCCGGAGAAAGTTTTTGGTGTGACCAAAGCATGGGCGGATAAATATCCGAACACACATATTGCCCTTGTGAAGGCCATGATCCGTGCGGGTAAATGGTTGGATGAGGATAACGGCAAAAACCGCGCTGAGGCGGCAAAAATTTTATCAAAGCCGGAATATGTTGGCGCCGATTATCAAGTCATCGCCAATAGTATGACAGGAACCTTTGAATATGAAAAAGGTGACAAGCGTTCGCTTCCTGATTTTAACGTCTTTTTCCGTTACAACGCGACGTATCCGTTCTACAGCGATGCCATTTGGTATCTTACCCAAATGCGGCGATGGGGACAGATCGGTTCCACTAAAGACGATGGTTGGTATATTGACATGGCCAAAAAAGTTTATCGTCCGGATATTTGGCTCACTGCGGCTAAAGAATTGGTCAATGAAGGAAAAATAAACGAATCTGATATTCCGCAGACGGACGGATTTAAGGAGTCGACAGCGGATTTTATTGACGGCATTGCCTACGATGGACATAAACCGAATGAGTATCTTCGGAAATTCAAGATTGGCAATAAGGATTAAGGCTTTTAAGAAAGGGCGCTTTGCTGTATGAAAAATAAAGTTATTGGTGTTCTGGACATGTGCGGTTTCAAATGGGTCACTCCGTTTGTCAGGATGGTATCCGGTGAGGATTCTCGTGAGCAAATGCGGCAGATCGCCTTCACTGCGGGGATTCCGCTTGTCGCCATTTTGATATTTCTAGGGATGTGGTCGGTGACCGCTTCCAAGATTGATACAAGTTTAGGAAAACTTCCTGGGCCGATGGCGGTTCTCACACAAGTAAAATTTTTGACCGCGGAATATTTCGATGAACGGCGAAAGGCAAGAGAATTTCATCAAAAGCAGGTGGATCGTAACGCCCAGATCCTCACCGAGGATCCCAAGGCCGAAGTCAAGATACGCAAGTATACCGGGAAACCAACGTACCTCGATCAGATCTTTACGAGTCTTCTCACCGTGTTCACTGGATTTTTTATCGCGTCGGTGATTGCGCTTCCTGTGGGTGTGATTTGCGGCCTCAGCCGTACAGCGATGACGGCGTTTAATCCTTTTATTCAGATCTTTAAACCAATATCCCCGTTAGCGTGGCTGCCGTTGGTGACCATGGTGGTGAGCGCGTTATACACCAAACCGAATGATATGTTTCCAAAATCATTTGTGGTCTCGGCCATCACGGTTTCGTTGTGTTCGTTATGGCCGACCTTGATCAACACGGCCTTAGGGGTCGCGTCGTTGGATAAAGATTACATCAATGTGAGCCGTGTGCTGCAGTTGGGACACATCACCAAAGTATTTAAGGTTGTCATTCCGGCGTCGTTGCCGTATATCTTTGCCGGGCTCCGCATTTCATTGGGCGTTGGCTGGATGGTTTTGATTGCCTCTGAAATGCTCGCGCA
>JAHFGF010000075.1:3307-7827 GCA_023247595.1 Candidatus Omnitrophota bacterium | reverse complement strand
ATGAATATTGAATTTATTAAAAAACTCGGCGCCTTTGCGACGCACGGAATCAAGCCGGACTTAACACTTCTTTTCGACATCGATACTAAACAAGGCCTTTCCCGGACGAATGCCAAAAAAGACCGGATTGAATTGAGGTCTTTGTCGTATCACGAAACGGTACGAAAGGGATATTTAAAATTGGCAGCGGATGAACCGAAGCGCATCAAGGTGATCAAAGTCGATGCCGCTAAGGAAGAAATATTTAAGCGGGTCAAAGTCTTGATTGACCAGGCGGTTGGGTTATGACAAAAAAACGCGTGCAGGTGGATGCCTTTGTCATCGGCTCGTTTATGCTGGTAACCGCGGTTTTGATTTATATTTTTCCTCGGTTATATACGGAAACCCTGGTGTTGCGAAACACCTGCGCGGTTGTCGGATTTGTTTTCATCATTTTTGGGGCGTTGCTGCGGATGAGCGCGCGCGGATTTAAAATGAGCGCCTCCCAGCAGAGTTCAGCTTTGGTGACGACGGGGCCGTATAAATTAGTCAGAAATCCGATGTATTTGGGGACATTTCTAGTCGGTGTCGGTTTTATTTTTCCGCTTTTTCCGCTTTGGACAATCGCGATTTTTTCAGTTGTTTTTTATCTAAGGTTTATCATTCAGATCAAAAAAGAACAGGAATTTTTATTAAAGTCATTCGGCCAAAGTTATGCCGATTATTGTAAGAAGGTTCCGGCTTTTATACCCACATGGAAAAGTATCGCGAGCGTTCATTTTAACGAGGTCTTTCCTTGGAAACATTTGTGGACGACCAAAGAAAAATTCGGTCTTTTGTCTTGGCCGCTTTTAAATCTTTTGATCTGGTTTTTACAGCAGGAAATCTTTTGGCACGGTTACACCATTATTCCCGTCGCGATTGATGCCATCATCGTTCTTTTGATTTTGCTTTGGATGATTACATGTGTTGCCGAGGAGCAGTAGATGGATTTTTCAACAGAAGTCTTAGACCGGTTTAAACGGATCATCTCCCAAAAGCGTTTGGCCCATGCCTATTTATTTGTCGGTCCCCAACAGACGGGAAAATCAGCGACGGTCGTTGCTTTGGCAAAAATGCTTAACTGCGAAGAGGCGGGTGAAGAATATTTTTGCGGCCAATGTCCCAGCTGCCGGAAATTTAATGCCGGCAATCATCCAGACATGTTTATGCTGGACGCTGGATTGGGTGAGACGATTAAGATAGAAGAAATCCGTCATTTTATTCAGCGATGCACCTTGCGGTCGTTTGAAGCCAAATGGAAAGTTTTTATGATTGTCCATGCCGAGCGGCTGACCAAAGATGCTGCCAACGCGCTTTTAAAAACTTTGGAGGAGCCGAATCCGGAAACGATTATTTTTTTAACGACAGCTGTTCCGGAATTATGTCTGGATACGATTAAATCGCGCTGTCATACGGTGCATTTTTTTCCAAAGTCCCAGAATCAGCTGGCTGCTGATTTAATGAAGGATTGCGCGTTGGATGATATTTCAGCGCAGTCATTGGCTTTTTTTGCCGACGGAAGTTTACTGAAAGCCAAATCCCTTTTGGATTCAAAATTTCATCAGCGAAAGAATAAGATCATTGATGAAATGGTAATGAAACGCAATTCCGATGAATTCTTAAGAAAAGCGTTGTCTGACAAAGAAGAGACACAAACAGTTCTGCGGGTTCTGTTGAGTTTTTTTCGCGATCTGATGTTAATAAAGTCAGGAGTAGGCGAGTCATGTTTGGCTAACCGGGATCGGTTACGGGATTTAAAGGCTTTGGGGCCGGGGTTTTCGTTTGAGGATATCGACCGGATTCTCTCAGAGATCATCAAGGCAATGCGTTTGTTCAAAGATAATCTTAACGTCAAGATGTCGTTAAGCGTTATAAAGGAGTTGGTATGGGTAAAATAGTACAGATACAGGTCGGTGAATACAGATCTGTTTTATGGTTTGATACCGGTGACACTATGTGCCGCCGTGATGATTTTGTAATCGTGGAATATGAACGCAGTTCGGAATTCGGGCGCGTGATTTCTGATCCGGATAAAGTATGCACCGGGAAAACCGATACGGCGTCCGGCCGTATTATTAGAGTAGCTAATGAAGGCGATCTTCGGCAGATAGAAAATAATCGCCAGAAGGCCCAGGATGCAATTAATACCTGCATGAGAAAAATTTCCGACCAGAAACTTGAGATGCGCATCATCAAAGGTGAATACGCGTTTGATAATTCCAAAATTGTGTTCTTTTTCTCGTCCGAAGGCCGGGTGGATTTTCGCAATTTGGTCAAAGAGCTCGCCAGGGTTTTTCGCATGCGCATTGAGTTAAAACAAATTGGCGTTCGGGACAAAGCCAAGATCATCGGCGGTTTTGGCGTCTGCGGCAGGGAACTGTGCTGTTCCTCCTACATGACGGGATTTCATGCCTTATCCATTAAAATGGCCAAAGAGCAGGGGCTGCCTTTGAATCCTTCCAAAATTTCCGGTGTCTGCGGAAGAATCAAATGCTGTATGGCGTATGAATATAACGTCTATAAGGAAATTGCCAAAGGCCTTCCGCGAATGGGACAAAAGATTTCAACGGATGAAGGCAAGGGACGGGTTATTTCGGTGAATGTCTTGAAGAAAATTGTATTAGTGGATTATGGAGAAGGCAAAATCGTTAAACACGATTACATGAATACGCCGGCGCCGGCAGGTAAATATGCTTCAGCGGATGACGAAAATAAAAATTCCCGGGTAGCTTTGAAAGATGATGAATAAATTTTTTCTAACTACCCCCATTTATTATGTGAATGATGTGCCGCATATCGGGCATGCGTATACAACGATATTGGCTGATGTGCTGGCGCGATTTCACCACGCTGCCGGTGATCAAGTTTTTTTCTTAACCGGTGTGGACGAACACGGACAGAAAGTCCTGCAGGCGGCACAGAAACGAGGGGTTGCGCCTCAGGCGCATTGCGACGAATTAGCCCCGCGGTTTTCCAATCTTTGGGAAGAGTTAGACATCCGCTACGATGATTTTATCCGCACCACCCAGCCTCGGCACACCACGATTGTTCAGCATGTCCTTAAGAAAGTTTTTGATGCCGGCGATATTTACGTCGATGAATATGAGGGTTGGTATTCGGTTGCTGAGGAACGTTTTATTACCGAAACAGAAATGAGCTCCGGGCAGTTTCGGGATGTTAAGCAAATTAAAGAACGGAATTATTTCTTTAAGATGAGTAAATATCAAAGCCGGCTCATTGAATACATTGGGTCTCATCCGGATTTTATTCAGCCTGAACACCGGGCCAATGAAATTCTTGGATTTCTCAAACAGCCGCTGGGAGATTTGTGCATTTCTCGACCTAAAGCGCGCATGAGTTGGGGAATTGAACTTCCCTTTGATAAAGAATATGTGACCTATGTTTGGTTTGACGCGCTCATCAATTATATTTCCGCGCCTGGCTACTCTGTGGATGATCAAAAGTTTAATAAATGGTGGCCGGCTGATTTGCATTTAATTGGGAAAGATATTTTGACAACGCATAGCGTCTATTGGACAACCATGCTTTTTTCTTTGGGATTGCCGCTGCCCAAAACCATTTTCGCCCACGGCTGGTGGCTGACTGGGGATACAAAGATGAGTAAATCCCTCGGGAATGTGGTTAATCCCATGGATTTTATTGAGAAATACGGCGTCGACTCGGTACGGTATTTCTTGATGCGGGAAATGATTTTGGGATTGGACGCAAATTTCACCCAAGACGCGTTTATCAAACGCTACAACAGCGATTTGGCCAATGATTTTGGAAATTTATTAAACCGTGTCAGTGGTCTGCTTAATAAAAATCATGGCGGCATGGTGCCGGATCCTGGTGTCATGACTCCGGCAGAAAATGATATTGTGTTATTTGGGAGAGCATTGTCTGAGCTAGTCCAAGATGAAGTAAACGAATTAAGAATTCATGAAGCGATTGAGAAAGTATTAGTTGTTGTGCGTATGACCAATAAATATTTGGAACAGCAAGCTCCTTGGAAAGTAGCTAAAGAAGATTTAAAAAGAGCGGGAACGATTTTATATATAGCTACAGAGGTTTTAAGATTGAGCGCTGTGTTACTTAAGCCCGTCATGCCGGCCAAAACAAAAAGAGTTTTGGAGATTTTAGGGGCTGAGGATTCGGGTTTGAGTTGGGGGGAATTAAAACCCGGTACGAAACTTCAGACGCATGAAGCCTTGTTTCCGAGAATTGAAGTAGAGAAAAAATAAAAAGGGCCAAGATTTCTCTTGGCCCAACTTGCCTAACGAACGAGATGACTACAAAAAGTATATAGTAATTTATCGTATCCATCAAGAATTTTATACTCAGACATACTTGCCTACGAGATATATCTGGATGCGTACGATACGCCCTCGGCAGGATTCGAACCTGCATTATCTCGTTCGTTAAGCAAGTGTCTTATCCAATTAGACGACGAGGGCGTAATAACCGTAATATTTTTATCACATTGAGGAAATTATGTC
>JAHFGF010000075.1:0-3297 GCA_023247595.1 Candidatus Omnitrophota bacterium | reverse complement strand
GTGGATAGCAAGAAATTTTTTAAGCGCCTATGTCCATCAAAACCATCCAGTGGGTTAATAATTCCGCCAAACTCATTGATCAAACTAAACTTCCTGGAAAATTAGAATATATTGTTTGCCGTGATGCCAAACGCATGTGGCATGCCATCAAACGGCTTGAGGTCAGAGGCGCTCCGGCCATTGGTGTTGCCGCGGCCTTCGGTGTATTGCTGGGAATCCAGAATTTTAAATCCAAAGACCGCTCGATATTTAACAAACATTTTGAGGACGTATGTGTCTATCTATCAACGTCTCGTCCGACGGCGGTGAATTTATTTAATATGTTAGATGAAATGAGAGCTGTCGTCAGAACAAACTCCGAGCTTTCAGTTAAACTCATCAAGGAAAAATTGCATGCGCGGGCCATGGCTATTTTTGAAGAAGACCGACGGGTTTGCCGCACTATGGGGCGCTATGGCGCAGGGTTAATTAAAAATAACATGACGCTCTTAACCGTCTGCAACGCGGGGGCGCTGGCAACCGCTGATTACGGAACTGCCTTAGGAGTCATGTACGCGGCTAAGGAATCCGGAAAAAAATTTAACGTCTATGCCTGCGAAACCCGGCCGCTTCTGCAAGGCGCGCGGTTAACCGCCTGGGAATTGACCAAAGAGGGAATTGACACAACACTTATCTGTGACAACATGGCCGCCTCCGTCATGAAACAGGGCCGGGTTGACATGATTTTTGCCGGGGCTGACCGGATCGCGTCCAATGGCGATACAGCCAATAAAATCGGCACGTATATGCTCGCTGTCTTGGCTAAGCATCATAAGATTCCTTTTTATATCGTCGCCCCGCGGTCTACTTTTGATTTGAAAATTAAAAATGGCAGCGCCATTCCTATTGAAGAGCGCAAGCCTGACGAAGTGACGAATATTGCCGGATATCAAACCGCGCCGCGCAAAGTCAAAGTTTATAATCCTGCTTTTGATGTGACTCCGCGTGAATTAATTTCCGGTATTGTAACGGAGTACGGGATTATCCGTGCGCCGGACTTCAAAAATATCCAAAAAATATTTGGAAAAATTAACTATCTGAAATAAACAGGATTCTTCGCCGTTTTTGTGATTGGATGTGGATGCAGAAAAGCTCATTAAATTATATAGCAAGAGTGCTGTGCCTTGTGGCATTTGTGGCGGGTTCCTGGGCTGTTCTTTTTAAATATTATCATCTCCTTTTTTATGATTGGGATCTCGCTTTTTTTTCACAAGCGGCCTGGAATCTCTGTCACGGTTCCCAATTCACGTCGTTGGTCGGGATTAATTATTTTGGTGATCATTCCTATTACATAACATTTTTGATCCTTCCGTTATTTGCCTTATTTCCTAGTCCTGTCACATTGCTTCTGTTGAAGGTGGCCGCGTTTGTGCTCAGCGCCTATCTTTTTTACCGGATCATCCGTGAGGATCACGAGGGTTGGGTGAGTCTTGTTTTATTGGTTTTATATTTGGTTTTTCCGGCCAATATTTTTTCCTTGCTCTATGAATTTAACCCGGAGTCGTTGGCGCCTGTTTTTCTTTTTCTTGTCTATGATTTTTTTCGCAAGGAAAAATATAAAGCCTTTTTAATAGTTTCACTTTTTTTATGTCTGATCAAAGAGAATATGTTGCTCGTCATTTTCATGTTTGGCTTTTACGCGCTTCTGACAAAAAAGAGTGCGAGATTCCGTTGGGGTTGGCTGACAATGCTTGTAAGCGGCGGGATTTTTAGCGCGTTGGTTTTTGTGGTCATCCCGTTTTTTCGGCAAATGCACCAGCACGCGTTTTGGGTCCGTTATCAGCATATTTGGGAACATCCATTGTATTTCTTTTCGAAGGTTGTAACGGTCAATGCGGGTTATGTCGGGGACTTATTTGGCGCTCTTATCCTTCCGATAGTTCTTGCCCCACAAAATCTTTTATTTTCTGCTCCTATATTTGCCCAGCATATTTTCTCTAATCAATTCGCGGAGCATTCAATTTATTATCATTACGGTTCTGCGTTAACGCCATATATGTTCCTTGCCGCCAGTACCGGGCTCAGCCGGGCAAGCCAGTTGCTAAGTGGAAAGGCGTACAAAACTTTTGTCATTTTATTGGTGTTGTTGTCCGTGGGGCATGCGTTTTATTTTTTGCCTGCGATGAAGGCGCGTTTTATTGTTCACAAAGACAATCTGGACACTGTTCGTTGGAGAATGATTAATCAAATCCCAAAGGATAAAGGAGTCATTGCCACATTTAATTTTTTGGCGCCGTTGTCAATGAGAAAGTCCCTATATTCGTTTCATATGACTTTTGATGAGGCTTTTCAAGATTCTTCTTATATGAAAAGATCGGAATTGACTAAAGATCAGCCTTTTCAGTTGCCTGATGACGCGGCATATGCTTTGATTGATACCGAGGATCTTTTTTTTGTCAGGGCCTTGAAAGACCAGCCGGAATTAACGGCCAAACGATTTGACGCGTTTATGAAGGAGTGGGTTATCCAGGAACGTCAAGGATCGATCTTATTGCTCAGGCGTCAAACAGAGCCGAATTAAAATCTTAAATAGAGAGTCAAATGACAAGGATTCATAATTGCGGCGAATTTGGTTTGATTGATGCGCTGACAAAAGTATTACCGCTTTCTAAAGATGTTGTTCGCGGGGCAGGCGATGATACGGCTGTATTAAAATTTACAGCTGATCGATATTTGTTATTGACGACCGATATGCTGGCGCAAGGTGTTCATTTTCAAAAGAATGCGGCGCCCGAGATGATTGGCCATAAAGCGCTCGCCTGCAATATCAGCGATATCGCCGCGATGGGAGGCATTCCTAAGCATGCGGTTATTTCTATCAGCGTCCCAAAAGGTTATAGTCCTGATTTTGTCAAACGTTTATATAATGGAATTCGTAGTTTGGCCCGGCGATTTGAAGTTAATATTGTCGGCGGTGACACCATCAGGGCTTCACAGTTGGTCATTAATGTGGCGTTGACCGGGGAAGTTAGACGCAAAGATTTAGTTTTACGAAAAGGGGCATGCCAAGGGGATTGGATATTCACAACCGGCGCGTTGGGCCGGGCGTGGAAAACGGATAGGCATTTGACCTTTACGCCGCGCGTTGATGAAGCGCGTTTTTTGGTTAAAAATTTTAAGCCGAGCGCCATGATTGATATCTCCGACGGGCTTGTTGCGGATCTTGGCCATATTCTGGAGCAAAGCCATGTCGGCGCGCGGCTTTTTGAAGACGAGATTCCGCTTAATTCCGGCGCCAAACTGGACAATGCCCTGTAC